>CAZXVB010000291.1:3078-4318 GCA_964643875.1 uncultured Anaerolineales bacterium
CATCGCGCGGTTGCTGGGGCGGGCGGTGATCGTACCATCGGAGTAATCGAAGAACAGCTTACCATTCTGCAGGTTTTGTGAGGGCAAACTATCACCGGAGGTAGTGCCGATGGATGAAACCAGGTTGAAATCTTTATTGGGGGAAGCAATTGCGCATTGCTACGATGAGGAAGATGAATTCTGGGCAATCTTTTCCGCCCTGGTAGGACGGGTCTCATATCCACTGCAAGTACGCATAGAGGGCGAGGAAGCTATACTGGTGGGGATGGATGGTGCGGCCAGCGCTCCCGAAGTGGGCGTGATGGCCCGGGTGCAGCGGGGCACGGGGGAAGTCGTAGTGTTGCTAGATAACGTAGAGGTCGTCACGGGCGATCCCGGCAGCTTGGCTTGGTTGGAAGTATATCGCTACTGGCGGGGAGGGGGACGGTGAATCAGACTGGCAATGGAACGACGAATGGAACGACGAATGGCGCGACGGGAAAAGAGAACCGACCGCAAACGTCTTCGGCCAGCCCTAACCCGTTAGGGGAATCGGGATGGGTGAAAGTTATCCTGATTCCATTGCTGATCGCGCTCATAGGCCTTTGCGGATCTTACGGAGCGACGGTCATTGGTCTAATCCCTGACATATGGGACCATCTTTCCTCTCCTAATGCCCCCTCCCCTACACCGACTTTCCCTGCAAGGACAGCGGAGCCGATCACAGTGACTCCTGCGACGTCACCTCCCACCAGTAGTGGCGAGGATACAACCTTGCAAATCGTGGAATTTTGGCTGCTCGAGACCGCTTGCCACCCCGGACATTCCTGGTCAGTTGAGTTGTGGGTTCGGCCACAAGGGGGAGACGGGAGCTACTCATACTACATAGATGGGGTGTGGTATGCTGACTCCATCAATGAGGGAAAACGAATTCACCTCGATCAAGGAAGTTGCCTGCCTATAGAGAGCACATTGATGGTCCACTCCGCCGGCGAAGTCCGCGATCGGGAGTTCTCGATCCCTGTACCTGCATGTTGTAAGTGATGCAACCCGACATACGAACCTGCGGGCGGGTCAATAGTCGGGTAGGGAAGTATAAGTGAAAGCCCGCTATCTAACTGCTAAATCTGTTGGGGGCGTTTCATTTGGGTGTGTTTCAACTGAGTTGGAGACCCTCCCGCAGTGGGTCGCGCCCCCCTCTAGCTCCCCCCCGCTCGCAGGGGGGAGGACAGGCTTCCCCCCTGCGAGCGGGGGGGACTGA
>CAZXVB010000292.1:0-4309 GCA_964643875.1 uncultured Anaerolineales bacterium
CAATACCCAATCAGAAGAGCTACCCCAATCTCGATATACGCCCAGATTGGGCTAGGCTCAGAAGAAATTTCTAGCGGTACAGATACACTCTCCACAACACGATTACTAGCAACGGCAGTTACCAATCCTGCAATAATCGTGGTAACGAAAGTGCTTGCGGTGAAAGCGATAATCTTGATGCGACTAGCACCTGTGCGAATTGCTGAAAATAGCAATATTGCCCCAAGGGGATCTATACCCGCAACGCCGAGTCCAACAACCTGCATTAGTTTATTGACCACAGGTAGATTTCCTTATTGATGCCTAACGGTCGCGGTTAAGCCGCTTGGCGGGTGCGTGAAACCACGTTGGCGGGAGGACACTTTCAATGCGCGTAGTGCCTCCAACACGCGCTGTGATTAGCCAAGTCAGCTTTAACGGCGTGTTAGCCCGGAAACCGCCCCCAACCAGAGCACCCGCTACCACAAGACCACACCCGGTGACATCCATTACCCAATCTGCCGCCCATTCATACACCACTTTCCCTACAAATCATCCTCCCTAGCTACCCGAGAAAGAGCTTGGTAGTGTCCCTGGACAATTGAGATAACTGGAGTCTGGCAAATTTTCAAAATCCTCAGTTGCTATTCAGGCCGACGGTTGAAACCGCGCCTGGTAACGGGTCAACGTAGGTTCGTGGGGTAGGCCAGCCTCCCGCAGGTTCAAACAGGCCTGGCCGACGCAGAAACTGCGGCAAACGGGGCAGTTTACCAGGGATCAGGCATCCTCATCCTGCGGGAGGCTCGTCCCTACTCCTCGAATCCGTGTAGAGCCGATTTATTTCGGTTCCCAGCGCAGAATCAGCTCCTTGGCGGCCCGGACTTCGTCCACCCGACGTACCGGCGTGTTGTGGGGTGCCTCGTGGAGCAGGTCGGGGGTAGTACGCGCCTCCTTCGCAATCGTATTCAGTGCTTCGGCGAAAGCATCCAGGGTCTCTTTGTTTTCCGTCTCGGTCGGCTCGATCATCAGGGCCTCCGGGACGATCAGCGGGAAGTAGTTGGTCGGGGGGTGGAAGCCGTAATCCATCAGGCGCTTGGAGATATCCAGCGCGTGGACACCTGGGGCATCGGCAAAGTGCCCTTCACAAACGAACTCGTGCATACAGGTACGTTCGTAAGGCACCTTGTAGGTTGTTTTGATTTGGTGCATCAAGTAGTTCGCGTTGAGGACGGCGTGCTCCGCCGCCCGGCGTAACCCCTCGGCCCCCAGCATCCGAATGTAGGTATAGGCTCGCACGATCACGCCGAAGTGACCGTAGAACGCCTTTACCCTTCCAATTGTTTTGGGTGGAGTAACGAGGGTATAGAAGTCGCCTTCATCGTCCGAACGGTCCGGGTCTACCTCCACGATGGGAGCCGGCAGGAAGTCCACCAATGTTTCTACGACCCCCACAGGGCCGGAGCCAGGCCCTCCACCGCCATGGGGCGTGCTGAACGTCTTGTGCAGGTTGTAGTGCAGCACGTCAAAGCCCATATCCCCCGGTCGAGCGATGCCCAGCAGGGCGTTCATGTTGGCGCCGTCTCCATACATCAGTCCGCCGTGTTGGTGGATGGTGGCGCAGATTTCCTCCAGATGTTCGTCGAATAGTCCCAGGGTGTTGGGATTGGTGAGCATCATGCCAACCAGATGGTCGTTATGTGTTTCGCAGGCTGTCCGTAGCGCCTCCAGGTCCACGTTCCCCCGTGTATCGGAGGGGATCTCTACGACTTTCATGCCGCTCATAGAGGTGCTGGCCGGGTTCGTGCCGTGGGCGGAATCCGGGACCAGGATCACATTCCGGTGCGACTCTCCCCGGTCTATGTGATAGGCACGCATAATCAAGATGCCGGTTAGTTCCCCGTGTGCCCCGGCGGCGGGTTGTAGACTGACGCCCGCGAATCCTCCAATTTCCTTGAGGAATTCCTGGAGATGGTACATCAGGAACAAAGCACCCTGAACGGTCTCCTCATCCTGGTACGGATGAAGATGGACGAACCCCGGCAGTCGGCATAGGGCCTCGTTGATCTTGGGGTTGTACTTCATCGTGCATGAGCCCAGCGGGTAGTACCCGATGTCTACCCCATAGTTTTTCTGGGAAAGGCGGGTGAAGTGACGGATCAGGTCGGCTTCACTTACCTCCGGCAGTGCCAGCTCATCACGAACCAGGCCGGTCGGCAATTCAGCTTCCGGGACGTCCAGTTCGGGGAGGGTGACGGCACATCGGCCTGGGCGGGAAATCTCAAAAATCAGGGGTTCGGTCACGTTCACGATGTTACCTCCTGTAGCGCCTCAACCAGCATATCAATTTCTCCTTGCGGGTTCATCTCTGTGACACACAAAAGCATCGTATTGGTCAGATGGGGGTAGTCACGGCTCAGGTCGTACCCCCCGATGATGCCGTGTTCATTCAACAGGTGGGCGTTGATCTCGTCCACCGGTCGGGGGCAGCGGATGGCGAATTCATTGAAGAAGGGGGTATCGTCCAGTGCAGAGAACCCGGGAAGGCGGGTGATCTGCCGATGGGCGTAATGAGCGCGATGATAACACAACTCGGCCGTCCGGCGCATCCCGTGTTTTCCAAACGCGGCCATATAGACGGCGGCTGCCAGCGCCACCAGGCCCTGATTGGTGCAGATGTTGGAGGTGGCTTTCTCGCGGCGGATATGCTGCTCGCGGGTCGAAAGGGTGAGCACGAAGCTCCGTTCGCCAGCCGCATCTACCGTCTGACCGACCAGACGGCCGGCCATCTTGCGGACGTATTTCTTGCGGGTGGCGAAGAAGCCGAGGTACGGCCCGCCGAAGTTGAGACCGGCGCCCATACTCTGACCTTCGCCAACGACGATGTCCGCCCCGAATTCGCCTGGCGGTTTCAACAGTCCTAACGCGATGGGGTGTGTGACGACGACGAGGAGTGCTCCCACGGCATGGACGGCCTCCGCTACGGCGGTGAGATCGGTGATCCGACCAAGGAAGTCCGGGTATTGGACAATCAGGCAGGCGGTGTCTGTATCGAGCAGATCGGTGGGAAACGCCGGGCCGGTGGAGGTGTCGCCAACGATTTGAAGGCCCATTCCCTGGGTGTACGTGCGCACCACGGCTCGATATTCTGGATGGACGAATGGCGAGAGGATGACCTTACGACGTTTCATACGGAGAATGTTGAGAGCGGAGATGACGGCCTCGGCCGTGGCCGTTGCACCATCGTAATGAGAAGCATTAGAAATGTCCATACCGGTCAGGGCGCAGATCATGCTCTGATATTCGAAGATGGACTGCAGTGTGCCCTGGCTGATCTCCGGCTGATAAGGGGTATAGGCGGTGTAAAACTCACCGCGACTCAGGACGGCATCTACCACCGCCGGTACGAAATGGCGGTAGGCCCCGGCCCCCAGGAACGATGGTCCATCGTTCAGCGTGAAGTTGGCATCGGCCAATGTTTCTAGTTCCCAACGAGCCTCCATTTCCGAAAGGGCCGGAGGGAGGGATAATTGAGGGAAACGGACGCTTGCGGGTACATCCTGAAACAGATCTTCGATAGAGCGGAGGCCGATGGCGGAAAGCATTGCCTCTCGGTCCTGCTCGGAATGGGGAATATACGGCATACAGCACCTCGTTTGTATGGCTGTTATTTGTATTGCTGTTATTGGATCGCACGTTGCTGGGTGCGATCTACTCTTCCTCTTCGGCCAGGAAAGCCTCGTAGGCGTCGGCGTCCATCAACTGCTCAAACTCGTCGGGGTTCGAGGGAGCCAGCCGGATGATCCACCCCTCGCCATAGGGAGCCTGGTTGATTAGTTCCGGCGTATCCTCTAAGGCTTCGTTGACGGCGATGATCTCTCCACTCATCGGTATGTAAAGATCAGAAGCGGCCTTGACGGATTCCACAACGCCGAAGGTGTCCCCTTTGTCGAATTCGTCACCAACTTCCGGCAATTCCACGTAGACGATGTCGGAGAGGGATTCCTGAGCATGGTGGGAGATGCCGCAGACGATCTCGTTTTCGCTCCACCGTGCCCACTCATGCGATTCAGCATATCGGGCTTCAGGATCAACTTTCATTTTGTAGACTCCTTTTATTTTTATGATTTTGATACGTTGGGTTGTTATAATGGAACGGATGAGAAGCGCTGTTCAGGGCCTGGCGAAATCCTGAACGAACGTTAGGCCCCGCATAAATGACGGGGCCTGGGGGGTGGTTCCAGGCGGCGCGATTCATCCGCCGCCGCCCAACCGTTTCTCAGGAACACCCCCTACCCGGTGGCGGGTATTCCCCCACCGGCGAAACGGCCTG
>CAZXVB010000293.1:0-4302 GCA_964643875.1 uncultured Anaerolineales bacterium
GCAACCTGCGGGAGGGTTGCCCATTTTCCAACTGAAATGAAACGCACCCAAATGATTCTGTCACGCTTCCGACGACCTTTGTTCCCCGATGCCGCCTCAAACCATCGCCGCTTGCTTGGTGACCACCGGCAACGTCAACAGCGCGTGGGGAACGATGAGCACGTCCAGGTTTGCCCCCCACTCCGACGCTGCCAGCGTCAACGCTTCTTCCATCGTCTCCGCCGGGGTCATCTTGCAATCCCGTACTACCTCCGGGTGCTCACTCCCGACGATGATGACTTGGGCGTTCTCCAACACCTTTGCCATCACAAAAGCCCGTTGTTGACCCGGTGGATAGCCGTGGGTGCGGGCGTCTTCCAAAATCGCCTGCACGTTGGGCGCGTCGCGCATCGCGGCCAGGAAACGCTGCTCTCCCACGCCGTCTCCGGCCCCTTCCTCACAGCGAGCCGGGATAATGAGGAAGCCTCCCGGTCGGATGACCGGCGTAGGGGCGAAGAATAGGTAAGACGCCGCCCGACTGGCTTGATAGAGGTTGGCGTCCTTGGGGAACCCCACTCCCCCAATCGCGATGTCGTACTGGTGGGGGATCGGCGCTTCGTAGATGGCGCGCGCAAACTCAACCAGATGGTTGTGCGTCGCCACCGGTTCGCCGGCCCCTACGGCGACGACCCGCTTCTCCTCGTCCAACACGACGTTGACAATGAAACGCAACCCGGCCCGATGGGCCGCTTCCGTGATCGCTTCGTGGAACGGGTTGCCATCCAGGCGTCCCAGCCGCGTGCCGGGGTGATCCACAAAAGCCGGGCCGTGGGTGTATGCGATGAGGGACTCGCCGGCTGCCCCGACGGCCACGGTTTTCCGTCCGCCGGAATACCCGGCGTACTGATGGGGCTCCACCAGGCCGGTGGCAATCAACAGATCGGCCTCGACGGCCGCCCGATGGATGGAAACAGGTACACCGCCGGGAGTGACTCCCAGGTCCGCCAGGGCGGCAGGGTTCTGCGGTTCGTTGTCTATCACCCGGTACCGTTCCACCACTTCCCGACCCAACTTGACGATCTTTTCCTCCGGCGTGGAAGGGCGGTGCATGCCGATACCACACAACAATGTGATGTCCCGGTCGTGAACGCCGGCGGCCTCCAGGGCTTGCAGGATCGGCGGTACCAGCAAGCGGTCCGGGCTGGCGCGAGTGATATCGGTGAATACGATGCATACCGTGTCGCCGGGGCGCACCAATTCCTGGAGCCGGGGAGAGGCCATCGGGTGATCAAGGGCATCGGCGACGGCGGCCGCGACGTCCGGGATGGATGGTGGGGATTGAGAGGTTACCACGGTGGCCTGCATACCGGGTAACAGGTCGAACTCCAAATGGGTATGACTGTAGGGAACGCGGTACACGGTCACTCGCTCCCTTTCACTCCAGATCGTACGTCACGCCTAGCTCAACGGCAATGTTTTGCAAGTCAGCGGCCACTTTGGCGTTGAGGGGGATCCCTTCCTGCGAACGACGTTCGGCCTCTTCGTACTCCTTTTCACCGTGGATGTAGATGCGCTCTTGTCCTTCCGCCTTGGGGGCTTCCTTGAGCCGCCGTTGTAGGTCATCCATCGCTGCCTTGAACTCATCAGCTGGCCGGAAAGCGTCCACCCGCCATGCGCCGAAGAAGTGGCCGATTTGAGAGGGCAAGGGCTTGCCGTCGGGCGTCTTGGGGTAGACCAGGTCGGCATAGGCCGCGCCGGAGAGAACTGCGCAGAAGATATCCACCCACAGGGCCAGGCCGTATCCTTTGTGACCGCCTAGCAATTCGCCAGCTCCGCCCAGAGGGAGCAATCCACCACCTGCGCGGACCTTGAAGTTTTCCAGTACCCGCCCCGGATCATCGGTGGGAGTTCCTGTCTCGTCGGTGGCCCACCCCAGCGGGATCGGTTTCTCCTGCCGGTTGTAGACTTCCAGCTTGCCGCGTGGTACGGTGCTGGTGGCCATATCCATCACAAAAGGACGTTCCCGATTGGCCGGTGCGGCCACCGCAATGGGATTGGTACCCAACATCGCATCCCGCCCAAAGGTAGGCACCACCAACACGGCAGCGTTGGTCATCGAAATGCCGATACAATCGTGTGGAAGAGCCATCATAGCGTAATAGCCAGCAATACCATAATGATTGGAGTTCCGCACGGTGACGAAGCCGCACCCGTACTCTTTGGCTTTAGCAATCGCCCGCTCCATTGCCCGGTAGGAAACCGGCTGTCCCAATCCACCGCCGGCGTCTATCAGTGCTGTGGTGGGGGTTTCGGTCACCACCTCCACTGATGGATTGACGGACATCATCCCGCTGCGCACCCCATTGACGTACCGTCTTAGGCGAGCCACACCGTGGCTATCCACACCCCGCAGATCGGCGGACACCAACACATCCGCCGTGACGCGGGCATCTTCCTCCGGTATCCCCAACCTCTGGAATACCCGCACACAAAAATCCTTCAAAGGATCAGCCCAGACCAATACCGTGTTTTCGCTCATTACTTATCCCTCCATCTGTCTCCTGTCTGTCATTTTTGAACTATTGCCAGACATTGGTGTTGCGGCTCACAGCGTCGCTGCCTCGAACCCTCATACTGTAGCATGAGCTGATGACAAAGGCAAGTGAAGATGGTCACTTGTCGGGGTGTATAACATCACGAAAGAACAGGCAGAGTGGGGCTGTCCACGAGTAGGGGACGGGTAGGGGACGAATGCACGCAGACGAACGCCCCCCTGCAATAAGATGTGGGGATCGCTAGATTGACCTGTGTGGATAACGAGGTATACTTACACTGATTCGTGGTCCTTGTCTTTATTTTTTAGGGGCAACGTGGATTCGTGGGGTAAGCCAGCCTCCCGCAGGTTCATTCATCCTGCAGGAGGATCGTCCCTGTCCCTCGAATCCGTGTAGAGCCATTTTATTTTTTATTCGACCTGCCTCCGGCCGGGTGCTTTTTTCGAAAGGATGGGCCGTTCGATGTCCAGAAGTGCTCGCGATCTGCTGGTGCGAGGCATCGCAGCCGCCAAAGACAAGGCTGCCGACGAAGCCCGCTTTTACCTGGAATGGGTGCTACGGATAGACGCTGACCCACAACAGCAAGTACAGGCCCGGTTGTGGCTCAGTCGGATCGAAGATGTCCCCCAAAAGAAACGGAAACAATTGGAAACGGCGCTCGCCATTGACCCGTGGAACCCAGAAGTCCGCCGGGAGTTGGCGATCCTCGATGGACGCCTGAATCCAGAGGAAGTCATTGATCCGAATAAGCCATTGCCGACGCCTACCGCAGAGACAACCGATGGCCCGACGTCCGCCAAAGCGCAACGTTTTACGTGCCCTCGGTGCAGCGGGAATATGACTTTTATTGCCGGCGACAATGTGCTACGGTGCGCGTATTGCGGCTACGAACAGCACCCGCGAGATGTCGCCCTACCTCACCAGCCGCTTCGAGAACGTGATTTTACCGTGGCAATGGCAACCATCGAGGGCCATGTCCAGCCGGTGGGAACTCAGACCCTGACTTGTCAGGGGTGTGGCGCTTCGTTCCTGTTGCCCAGGGATGTGTTGTCGCTGACATGCTCCTACTGTGGCTCGTCCCACGTCGTCGAATTGCGTGACACGCGCCAGTTGGTGCCCCCAGAAGGGGTAATCCCCTTTGCTGTTCCGCTCGGTGTAGCCCGCCAGGCGATGCGGACCTGGTTCCGCCGGAAGAAACTGAAGGGCGTCAAAATGACGCCAATCCGAGGGATGTACTGGCCAGCATGGACGTTCGACCTGGGAGGAGAGATCCGCTGGTGGACCTCCGTCGAGGGGGAACGAAAACAGATCGCGCACCAGATCTACGAGGATGACATCCTGGTTCCGGCGAGTCGCAAACTCCCAGAGGACCTGGCTCTGGGCACACTCCTACATTATCGGCTGTCTGCCATAGTCCCTTACGACGAAGGCTACCTGGCAGACTGGCCGGCCGAGGTATATGAAATCTCGGTATCCGACGCCTCGCTCGTGGCACGGCGGATCGCGTTGAATAAGTTCCGGCAAGATATGCAACGACACCTGGAGAGGATGTCGCACAACGTGTTGTCGCTGGATACGAGCGAGATGATCGTCGAATCGTTCAAACTGGTGCTGTTACCCCTCTGGGTGGCCCACTACCGGTACAATGAGACCGATTACATCATCGCCGTCAATGGGCAGACGGAGAAAGTACAGGCGCAGGAACCCGTCCGTGGGTTACGGAGGCTCTTGGGTAGTTTGTGGGAGACGTGATTTCGGCCTCGAAAGT
>CAZXVB010000294.1:0-4292 GCA_964643875.1 uncultured Anaerolineales bacterium
GAGGAGCTAAAGCTGGCTGTCCACCTGCGTGGACAGGCGCGCCCACGCAGGTGGTCGCTTGGCTGCCAGCCCTCCAGAGGCGATTTCAATCGCTAAAGAAGTAGCCTGAGTAGTATACAAGTTACGGTTCGAGGGAAGGCGAGGCGTAAGAATGCCTTTCGGGCGGTTATTATGTCCGCGAGACGGCAGCTCGCAACCGGCAGGAGGATAGGTTGAGTCGCGTGTGGGATAGGGCGTGGAGGTGAAATCCAATGAATGGTCTAGAAATCCTTGGTAAGTGGCTGATGGGGATCGGCCTCTCGCTGGCCATTTTGGGGGGCCTGGTCTGGTTGCTGGCCCGCGTTCCCTTCATTGGACGCTTGCCGGGAGATATCCGCATCGAGCGCGATGGGTTCACTTGTTTGATGCCTTTAGCCAGTTCCATCCTTCTCAGCATTCTGTTGACGATTATCCTGAATCTCATCGCGCGGTTTCTCAATCGGTGATTTTGAGAAACGGCCGGGCTTCGGTCGGAGACCTCGCCCAACGGGTGGGGGAATTTCGCCCGACGGGTGGAACCACTCGGTTCGGCAAGGTCTCTGACCGCAGCCGGAAATGGATAGCCGAGGGCATTGCCCTCGGCTACCCTGAGACCGGCCCGTGGGTTTCGGTGTGGGCGTCGCTGGCTTGGCCGGTATCGCTCGTCCGTTGGAGTAACTATAATTCCATAATGGGCAGTTGTACGAAGAACTGGCTGCCAGGACAGATCTCCTCATCGTATCCGGGACTTTCGGCCCAGATACGCCCGCCGTGGGCCGTCACGATTCCCTTGGCAATTGCCAGTCCCAATCCCGGGCCACCGCCTTTGAACTTCGTCGTGCCAGACGAGTGCAGCGCCACTTCGCCGGTGCGGTAAAATTTCTCGAAAATGAGTTCCAAATCGTTGGGTGTGATCCCAATCCCCGTGTCTGCTACCACGACTTCGACGCATTTCCCGATCTCCTCGCTTTCTGTCACCCGCGCCGTCACCGTGATTTGTCCGCCGTCCGGGGTATACTTGATGGCGTTGTTTATCAGATGGTAGAATACTTTGTACAGCAGGTCTGGATCGCCGGAGCAATTCGGCAAGTCGTTCACGTCTATCGACAAGTTCAAGTGTCGTTCTAGCAACATAGGACGAAGCTCCGCTTCCAGCGCTTCGAAAACGACTGCCAGGTTCACGGGGCTGTGGATCACCTCCAATTCATTGTTCATCAGGCGCGATACGTCCAGGATACTGTTGAAGATACGATGTAGGCGCTTGGTACTTGTCACCACCCCCTCGACCAGGATGCGCAGCTCAGGGTCTTTCTGGATTTTGGTGTGTTGCTGCATCATCTGGGTGTATCCCAGCAAAGCCGCCACTGGCGTGCGTAATTCGTGGGCGGAGACCTGGATAAAATCCGACTTTGTACGGTCCAACTGCTCCAACTTCCGGAGGGCGCGCCGCAGGTCGGCATTGGCTTGACTCAAATCCTCGATGGCCTGTCGATCAGCATCCCGTAACCGACCGGTGATCCGAACTAACACCCGGACGCTCAAGGAGGGGCTGCGTCCTAACACGTTCAGGAATGGTTCCTTGGGAATTTTCAATACCAGCAATGGTTCCGCGGCTCGGACTGTTGCCGTTCTGCCTCCTTCTTGTAGTAACGCCATCTCGCCGAACGGCTCGCCCGGCCCAGATGTGTGGAGGAATCGTTCCGTTCCATCCTTGAACTGTTTGATAACTTCCACACTGCCTTGGACGATGAAGTAGACCGCATCCCCTTCGTCTCCTTCATGGATGATTATATCTCCGGGAGCATATTCTTCCCGGATGGCAGCCGCTGCCAATTCATCCAGGTCCTCCTCCACTAGTCCGAAAAGGATGGGACGCAGGAATTCCTTAGGGTTCAAATCCTGTCCGTTACTGAACGATACACGTTGAGCCAAGGGTATCGGTTCGCTTTGTGCCTTATTCATCGTATGCCTTACTATACGGGAGGTCAGATGATACTTCAATACAAGTAAAATAATTGTATTCGAATTGTTCTATAAAGTCAATCGCACAGATGCTTTCCAATATTTTAACCCATTAATTGGAATTTTGAGTTACAGCTATGTTACAATCGGGTGCCATATTGTCATCCTCACTACCCGACATTTTGACCCTCTCGCGGGTTCGGATGCGGTTTTGGGGCGCTTTGGGTATACACCTGCAATTGGCGTGATTTTCAAATCTGCGTGAGGGTCACCGATCAATATGTCGGGTAGTGAAATTGTCATCCAGCATTGCTTTTCCTGCAATTGGCTTTATAATATCGCCTGCGTAATGACTTGCTCTCACCCTTCCGCGCGACCATTTGTGTTCCCGATGTGGCGTGTCATAAGTTGCGGGAGGGTAGGCTGGGTGAGGATTTATCTCTTCAAACTCTTAGTATTACCGCCATAGCGGACGACTCCGTATACGAAAGTCGCATATGCATACACGCGATACGTTGCCCTCTTCATCCCCATCTTGGAAACAGAATCTGGTGACTATCTGGATCGCTGAGTTGATCGCTATTGTAGGGTTCAGCGTAGTGATCCCCTTGCTTCCTCTTTACATTAGTGAATTGGGGGTCCAAAGCGAACGCTCGGTACGACTATGGTCGGGAGCTATTTTCTCCGCGCACGCGGTCTCCATGGCCATATTCGCTCCGCTTTGGGGGGCCCTCAGCGACCGATATGGGCGTAAGGTTATGGTCGAGCGGGCTATGTTTGCCGGCGCCGTGATCATCGTGCTGATGGGACTGGCCCAAAATGTGCAGCAGCTCGTCATCCTGCGAGTGCTCCAGGGGGCGCTGACCGGCACTGTCACGGCGGCCAATGCACTCGTTGCCACCAATACCCCTAAACGACACTTGGGGTATGCTCTAGGTATGCTTCAGATGGCGATCTACGTGGGGGCTTCGGCCGGGCCATTGTTGGGCGGGTTGGTGGCTGATACCGTCGGCTATCGAGCGGCCTTCTGGACGACGGGGGGGTTATTGTTCATAGCGGCTCTGGGGGTATTGTTTTTTGTGCGGGAGTCATTTACACCGACTGTATCACGCTCCTCACAGTCGTCCTCATCCCGCTCGACGAGAGGCTGGCAGGAGGTCCGCCGACGGGTCAGGGAACGATTTTCTCCTTTTTTGCAGAACTCGGCACTGCGTAACGTGATGACGATCCGCTTGTTGATGCGGTTGGGAGCCAGGTTGCTCAGTCCAGTACTTCCTCTGTTCATTGCTGCCATTGCCCTGCCCGGCACCCGCATCGCTTCCACCACGGGCTTCATCAGTGGGGCCAGTTCGTTGGCCGGGGCCGTGGGAGCACTGGTGATGGGACGGTTGGGGGATCGGATCGGCTATCGCTCCATTCTCGTTGCGTGTGCCTTCTTATCAGTGGCCTGTTACGCTCCGCAGGCCCTGGTTCACGACCCGCGTTGGCTTCTTCCTTTTCAAGCGGGGACAGGATTGGCAATGGGTGGAATCCTGGCATCGTTGAGCGCCAGCCTGGCCCATCTGGCCCCAGAGGGACGAGAGGGGATCGTCTACGGGGTGGACGCGACTGTGGTGTCTATTGCCAACGCTATTGGACCAATGGCCGGTAGCGCCCTGGCAGCCTGGATCGGGCTACGACCTCCCTTCTTGGTGGCCGCCGCTGTCTTCGGGGTGGCGGGATTGGTTGCGATGCAGTTGCTTCCGCGTGTGTCCGATGATCCACAGAAAGGCAAAGGTGAATGACATGGCCACCAGTCCGCCCCCATCGAAGAGGATGAACCGCTGACCGGTCGCTGCCAACGGATTGTGTCCCGGCGGCAGCGTTAGCCACATCCACGTCTCGCCCGCCAGCCCGGTGACCTGTTGAACGAGGATCACCGCAAACATCTGGCGGTGTCGCCAGGGATGCCAGATGGCCGGTGGATATGTCACATTCCACATCAAGAACAGGATGCCCATACCCCGAACGAGGACTTCACCTGGTACGCCGCTTACCTCGAAACCGCCCATATACGCTGTGGGAGAAAGGATGAAGGCTAGGGCGCAACTTACGTTGAAGAAAAAGGTAACTGTCAGGGTCAGCCGGGCCAGCCAAAGGGCCAATTGCCACTTCATCGCTTCGTTCATGTCGTTTTCCTTCTCCGGTCTATTCAGTATCAGTACTTGGGAAAACCGAGCCGTGGGGCAGGCCAGAAAGCCTGCTAGCAGTACGGAGTAGTTTACCAGGGATCAGGTGTCCTCATCCTGCGGGAGGCTCGTCCCTACCCCTCG
>CAZXVB010000295.1:0-4280 GCA_964643875.1 uncultured Anaerolineales bacterium
GCTTTTTGCCCCGCCTTTGGGAACTGGTAACTGAGAGCAACTGCACCCATTTCAATCGCTAAAGAAGTAGCCTGAGTAGTTACCCGTCATCGAGTCGCCTTCTGTCACCTTAGGTTGGCCTTGACCTGCTCCCACAGGCCCACTAACGCCGCCACGACCGGGCCGGCGGCGTTGGCATAGGCCGTCACCGGCTCGCCCTGCACCATTGCCTCTGTCACCACTGTGTTGTAGGGGATGCGGCCCACTACCTCGATCTCCCGCTCGACACAAAAGGCAGCGATCTCGTCGGCACGGGTCGGATTCAGGTCTGCTTTGTTGATCGTCACCAAGGCCGGCACACCAAAGTGCTCGGTCGTGGCCAGGATGCGCTCCAGGTCGTGCACCCCGGAGACGGTCGGCTCGACCACCAGGAGGGCCAGGTCCGCCCCGGCGCTGGCGGAGATGACGGGACAGCCGATCCCCGGCGGGCCGTCCACCAGGAGCAGCTTTGCCTCGGTGTCTATCGCCCGTAAGCGTCCCTGCTGCTTGACCAGGGTGACCAGTTTACCAGAATTCTCCTGCCCGGCGAAGAGGTGGGCGTGGAAGAGGGGGCCGAATCGGGTGTCGGAACGGAACCACCGTCCAGCATGCTGCTCCTCCATCCGAATGACTTGTTCCGGACACTGATAGTAGCATGCTGCACATCCCTCACAGGCCAACGGATCCACCTTGTAAGCGTACTCGAATGGCTCCCGCGGGGGATGGACCGCATCGAAACGGCAAACTGCATCGCAAATCCCACAGGCGGTGCATCCCTCCGGCTCTATAATCGCCACCTGACCGCCCATAAAGTCGTGCTCCTCCTGCTTCACCGGGTCGAGCACCAACTCCAGGTTGGCCGCGTCCACGTCGGCGTCGGCCAGCACAATGGGGAACTCCTGAGAAGCCAGGTGGGCCAGCGCCGCCGTGATAGTGGTCTTGCCCGTGCCCCCCTTACCACTTAGAACGACCAATTGCTTCATTTGCTTCATTGTTTCCCCCCTTCTACCTGGCGTTGAATCATCTCGTAGAGGGCGCGGAATTTCTGGCGATAGGCCGGCTGCGCCTTCACCAGCGGGACTCCCTCCGAGTAGGCCTCGGCGATCTGCCGGTCGAGGGGGATGCGCATCAGAATGGGAATCCCCTCGGCGGCGCAGTACTCCTCCACCCCCTGATCTCCTACTCCATCCCGGTTGATCACCACACCGACGGGCAACTCCAGTTCGTCCCGGGCCACCTCAACCGTCAGTCGCAGATCATGCAGGCCAAAGGGAGTCGGCTCGGTGACCAGGAGGACAAAATCTGCCCCGCGCATCGTCTCCACTACCGGGCAGGCGGTGCCCGGCGGGGCATCCAGGATGACCGGGCGGTCACCCGTTGCAGACGGGATGGTCCACTGTTTCAACTGCTTGATAATCGGGACAGCCATTGCCTCGCCTACATTCATCGTCCCCTGGGCAAACTCCACCGGCCCGGCCCATCCCCGCTCGATGGTACCCATTACATCGAGAACCTCGCTGATGGCGCCGGTGGGACAGTTGAGAGTACAACTGCCGCACCCGTGGCACAGTTCGGGGAAGACCAGCACCTTTTTACCCACTACAGCGATGGCGTGATACTGGCAGACTTCGGCACAGCGTCCGCAGTAAGTACACTTGTCTGGGTTCACCTGTGGGATCAGTTGGCCAACCTCTTTGCTTTCCTCGATAACCGGTTGGAGGAACAGGGCCGCGTTCGGTTCCTCCACGTCGCAATCCAGGAACAGCGGGCCGGCGGAGGCCGAGTCGGCGGCCAGCGCCAGCGCCAGATTGACGGCGACGGTGGTTTTCCCCGTGCCGCCCTTACCGCTTGCTACGGTGATGATCATACTACCTCCTTGTAATGGATGACGGGCGACGTTATTTGTGCACCGCGTCTTTATACTCCAACGTAGCCCCGGTCGGGAAAGGGGCAACCCGCTCCCCCAGGGCCAGCGCCAGGGCCATGTAAGCCGCCTGGCCGGTGCAGTGGTTGAGGTACAGGTCCGGTGGTCCCATCTCGCGCAGCACCTCGACCGTTCGGCGGAGAAGGCTCTCATCGGCGGAGATGAGATGGGTGCCGCCAACTACTACCGCCGGGTCTTGCTCAAAAACTTGCTGCACGTGCCGCAGGGTGTTCAGCAGCCCCGCGTGGCAGCACCCGCACACCAACGTCAGCCCCTGCTCAGTCTTCAACACCAGGGACATATCGTCTCGATAGGGGTCGGCCAGCCAGCCATTCTCCCCGCGTATAAAATGGCCGCTGCTGCGTCCCTCTGGTTCTGGTCGGTCACCGATCTCCCCTGTGGTCCAGACGCCGGGCAGCACCTCCTGCGGCTCCGCACTCAACCGAAGGTCGGTCTGACGGCGGAGGGTTTCCAGGGGAAGCGGAATCCCCACCGAGTGCATCTCCCCCGCCCGCCGGGAGAACCGCTCCCGTGGGAGGTCGGGGTGGGCGTAGAGAGGAATGCCATGCCGTCGTTTCAGAAAGGCCGGCAGCCCACCGGTGTGATCCCGGTGGCCGTGGCTGAACACCAGCGCGTCAATCCCTTCCGGCGCGACGCCGGCCACCTTCAAATTGTGGAGTAACACATCGCCGCTGGTCCCCGTGTCGAAAAGTATCTTGCCGGCATCCGTTTCGATCAGGAAGGCCAGACCGTGCTCTCCTCGGAAGCGGGAATGGGGCTGGACTGTGTTATCCACTATGCAGGTTAATTTCATTGTACCTCCTCTGGTTCTTTCGCCGTCACTTAGAATTAAGGAAACTTCGCTCCTTAAAGCTTCTGGGTCAATGTGGATTCGTGGAGTAAGCCAGCCTCCTGGCCCCTCGGCGATCAATCCGCCGACTATATCCCAGTCCACCCTGGTGTGAGCCACGAAGGCCTCTATCGCCTCCCTGCACATCGGGTGGGCCGCGGTAATCCGCAGTTTCTGCTGCTGTACATCCTGCCAAACCGCTTAGAGCCTATCCGAAAAGCAGGATGGCATCCCTAGCTGCGGCTCAGGCGGCGGGATGGGATAGGACCGAAAGCGATCACGATTCCAGACTCTGCAGCAATTCGTTCAACTCAGCGGCCTTGATGTAGCCGATCACCTCGATCTCCTGTCGGCTCACTTCATCCACTTCGGCCACCGCTTTACGAATGGCGAGCGCCAGCGGGACGGCGATGGGACAGAGCGGGGAAGAGGGGCGGAACCGATAACGTACCACTCCCTCTTCGTCCACCGTCAGGTCCTCGATCAGTCGCATCCGCACCACGTCGGCCCCGGTCTCGGGGTCTATGACGGTGGAAAGGCGGGTCAAAATAGCTTCCTTTATGGTTTCTGGATTCGTGTTCATTAGCACCCTTTCTGAAATACCGACCAGGCGACCGACACAGTCAGCATGTCGGTCGCCTGGCCTTCACACTACTCTATTCTCGGATCATTGAGGTGCCACACTCAGGGCACTTTTTCTGATAACATGGTTGTCCGGCTACGTGTGGCTCTCGATGTCCGCAATTGGGACAGACGCATGCGCCACCAGGCCCGGCGGCATAGGGGCCACCCATCCGGCCTGGCCCCCTTCCGCCACCGCGTCCGGTACCACCACCGCGTCCGGCACCACCACCGCGTCCACCGCCACCTCTACCAAATCCTTGTGTCATTTCTTTCACCTCCTTCCTCGTAACGTGATTTATCCGTTTGCTGCTAACGTTTGATCGTTCGCTCGATCTGCTGGCTGGCAGCGTGGGCCTCGGCCAGATTGTCCACCCGCAGGGTGATCTCCGTTTCCAGGAGCACCCCTTACCCGGCGGCGGGTATTCCCACTGGCGAAACGGCCTTGCGCCCTCTTGGGCGAGGTCCCGACCGAAGCCCCCGGGCCGGTCTTTCTCATAGTAGCCGAGGGCATTGCCCTCGACTACCATTTCCGGCTGCGGTCAGAGACCTTGCCGAACCGAAGGGTCTCTCCCACCCGTCGGGCGAGACCCCCCCGTTGGGTGAGGTCTCCGACCGATGCCCGGCCATTTCCAGAAACCGGGCGCAAATCCTTCGGTAGTTCAAACGTTCTGTTTTCTGCTCCAAGCGGTTCCGTGGAACTGCGTCTTAGGCGTAATTCACTACCCGACATCTGAACGCAGATGACGCAGATTCACTGCAGATTGACGCTGATTTGACCGGACTCGTATCGCTTCGCGCCGAAAACCCAAGAAATCCGTGTTTTTCTGCGTTAATCTGCGTCCCAGAAAAAGCGTTTCGGGTAAT
>CAZXVB010000296.1:0-4266 GCA_964643875.1 uncultured Anaerolineales bacterium
AATCTAAATACGATAATCAGCAGGCCGTGGAAACCACTACGCAGGCGTGATCGAGATACCGAACAAGCGTTGCGCGTTCTGGGTTGTCGCTTGGGCTATGGCCTGGGGAGCGACCTGTCGGGCTAAGGCGATTTGCTCGGCCACATAGCGTACATACGCCGGTTCGTTACGTTTACCCCGATATGGCACTGGGGTCAGATACGGACAATCAGTCTCCACCACCAATCGCTCCAGCGGAACCTGGGCCGCCACGGCGCGCAACCGCTCCGCCTTGGGGAACGTCACCGGCCCGGAAATGCCGACGTAGAACCCCAGCGCCAACATCTCTTCCAACTGCTCCGGGCCGGCGGAGTAAGAATGGACCACTCCCTGCCCAGACCAGGACTGTAAAGTTGTCAGCACATCGTCATGGGCGTCGCGGTCGTGGATCACCACCGGCAATCCCAACTCGGATGCTAACTCGAGTTGAGCGACGAATGCACGTCGCTGGACAGAGCGCGGCGAGAGATCCCGATAGTAGTCTAGCCCGATCTCGCCGATGGCCACCACTTTGGAGTGCTGGGCCAGCGTCCGCAGCGCGTCCAGGGTGTGGGAGGTCACCGTTTTGGCATCGTGGGGATGTACGCCAACCGCAGCGTACACAAAATCGTGTTGCTCCGCCAATGCGATGGCGGCTCGACTGCTAGGGAGGTCCACACCTATGTTGACAATCGCGATGATACCGGCCTTTCTGGCCCGTCGAATGACGGCCGCTCGGTCCTCGTCGAATTGTGGGAAATCGAGATGCGCGTGAGTATCTACTAAATGCATCGCTCACGTCAGTCCGGCCAGTTCCAGCCCGGCCCTCAACAGCGGCTGGACCTTGCTCGCGTTTGTCGTCTCGCAATAGACGCGGATGATCGGCTCGGTGCCGGAGAAACGAATCAACAGCCAACCGCCATCCTCCAGGAGATACTTGTATCCATCCAGCGTCACGATATCTGTGACTCGCAGACCGGCGAGTGTCTCTGGATGCGCTGCATCCAGCCTGGCCTTGGCTTCGGGGCGCTTCTCGGAGGGAAAACGAGTATCCACGCGGTCATAGTAGTAGGTGGCTCCTAGTTTAGCGTACAGATCTGCCAGCAACTGGGAGGGTGTCTTCCCGGTGCGCACCATCAGATCCAGAAAGTAGAGATTCCCCAGGATGCCGTCGCGCTCCGGAACGCTGCCCCGGAAGGCGTACCCTCCGCTCTCCTCACCGCCGATCATTGCGTTCGTCTCCACCATCTTCGGCCCAACATACTTGAACCCTACCCCCGTGGGATAGACATCCACACCGTACATCTCTCCCAGCTTATCCAACATCGAAGTGGTGGATATGGTTTTGACGATGGCTCCTCGTTCGCCCCGGATTTCCAGCAGGTAATAGGCCAGCAAAGCGTAGACCTGGAGTTGATTGACGAAGCGCCCGTGTTCGTCGCCGATTCCCATTCGGTCGGCGTCTCCGTCCATAATCAGGCACACGTCCGCACCGATTTCGACCGTTGTACGCAGCCCCACGTCTACGTTGGGAGGGATTGGCTCCGGGCGGATCATCTCCGGGAAGAGGGGGTTACGTTCATTGTGAATTTCGCGGATTGTCGTCCGCCCACCGGCCAGGATGCGCGGGAACCAACCGCTGCCGTTGCCCCACATTGGCTCGACGAGGATGTTTAGCCCAGCGTCTCGAATCGCATTGATCTGCACCAGCTTCCCAATATGTTCTAGATAGGCCGGAGCCGGGTCCCACACTTGCACCTGGCCGGACTCTTTCCCTTCCGCCAATGGTATGCGATGGACCGCCTCGATGGGAGGGATCAGCGCCTCTATCTCCTGCAATCCCTGTGGTGCGACGGCGGCGCCCTGCTCGTCCCGTACCTTGAAGCCGCAATCCCAGGGGGGGTTGTGGCTGGCCGTGATGTTGATGCCCGCTACAGCATCCCGTTCTGTGATGGCGTAGGAGATCACCGGCGTTGGCGTGGCCGATTCCGTCATCCAGACGCGAAACCCGTTGCCGACCATCACTTCAGCGGCGGCAGCGGCGAAGTGCTCGGCGGCAAATCGCTTGTCGTAGCCGATCACCACGTCTGCATTCGATTTTCCGTGTTGAATCAAGTAATTGGCATATCCCTGGGCGCATCGCCGCACATTGTCGAACGTGTAATCCTCGGCAATTCTGCCCCGCCAGCCATCAGTGCCAAAATGGATTTCGGACATTTTCCACTCCCCCTATCAACTCAGGTTATGCTCAGCTTGCAACAATTGGATGTCGTGCTCCACCATCATATGGACTAAGTCCTGGAATGAGACCTTCGGCTCCCAACCCAATGTCTGGTGGGCCTTGGTAGCATCCCCCACCAGCAGGTCCACCTCGGCCGGCCGCATAAAGCGCGGATCTTGCACCACGTATTCCTCCCAATCCAGGCCCACGTAGCTGAACGCTTCCTGACACATCTCCCGAATGGAATGGGTCTCCCCGGTAGCAATGACATAATCGTCGGGGCTGGGTTGTTGGAGCATCATCCACATAGCCTGAACGTAGTCACCGGCGAAGCCGATGTCTCGACAGCTATCCAGGTTCCCCAGTCGCAACTCGGACGCCAACCCCAGCTTGATCCGTGCTACGCCGTGGGTGATCTTCCGCATCACGAACTCCAACCCCCGGCGCGGACTGGTGTGGTTGAACAGAATACCGGACGTAGCATGCAAGCCGTAGGATTCGCGATAGTTGATCGTGATCCAATGGCCATAGACCTTGGCCACCCCGTAGGGCGACCGGGGGTAGAATGGCGTGCTTTCCCGCTGGGGCACTTCACGCACTTTGCCAAACATCTCGCTGCTGGAGGCCTGATAGAATCGGATGCTTTCATCCACCGTGCGGACTGCCTCCAGCACCCGGGTCACGCCCAGCCCGGTGACCTCGCCGGTAAAGACCGGCTGTTCCCAGGAAGTCGGGACGAACGATTGAGCCGCCAGGTTGTAGATTTCGTCTGGATGATAGTTTTGCAAGATAGTGATCAGCGACCCTTGATCTAACAGGTCTCCTGAGACCAACGTAACGCGCTCCTGGATGTGGTGAATGCGGGAGAAGTTGACAGTGCTGCTTCGACGCACCATCCCAATGACCGTATATCCTTTTTCCAAAAGAAAATCGGCCAGGTATGAACCATCCTGACCTGTGATGCCAGTGATAAGAGCGGTTGGCATGTGATTTTTACCTCCTAATTTGTGATTGTTCACTTGCTTACTGCCTGACCGGTTGGTCAAGTTATTTGTTCTGGTACTGATGGCGCCAGTATTCCAATACGTCCCGCAATGTTTGTTCAAAGGGAATCTGGGGCGACCAACCGGTGACGTGGCGGAACTTTTCAGCGCTCCCATATGCGACCGGCACGTCTACGGGGCGGTATCGTTCTGGGTCTACCTCGACGCGAATCGGAACTTGGGCATATGCCAGCAGACTACCCAGGACCTCCTGAATCGAGCGGGCCTGCCCCGACGCCAAATTATAGACATCCCCGGGTAGCCCCTCGGTCACTGCTAGATGATACGCCCGTACAATGTCCCGCACATCGGTGAAGTCCCGGGCTGCGGCCAGATTCCCCACTTTCACCACCGGCGGTTGCAACCCGGCCTCGATGCGGGCGATCTGACTGGCAAAGGCCGGGATCACAAATCGGGAGGACTGACCCGGCCCTGTGTGGTTGAAAGGTCGCACACGCACGACCGGCAGGTTGTACGCCAGATAGTACTGCAAGCCGAGGAAGTCCTGGGCCACTTTGCTCACCGCATAGGGATTGGCCGGGCGGAGTGGGCTTTTCTCGGTAAACGGCAACTCGTCGGGACGGGGAGCGCCGTACTCCTCGTTCGACCCCACCACCAACATCGTGATCTGCCGTCCGGACCGTCGCGCGGATTCCAATAGGTTCAGTTGCCCACGGATGTTGTTTTCCAGCGTATCCCACGGGTCGGCGAAGGAGGTCGGCACGAACGATTGTGCCGCCAGGTGGAAGATATAGGTTGGCTCCGCTTCGGCCACCAATGCCCGCACTGCCTCTGGATCGCGTAGATCGGCAAATCGCAGACGCAGACGAGTGTCTTCCGGCTGTCGTTCAACCGGATTGGGATAGACGGTGCCTGTCAAATGCCAATCGGTGTGCGCCAACAGGTAGGTGCATAGGTGACTTCCTACGAATCCGCCAGCTCCAGTAATCAGTGCGTTGGGCAACGGCTACCTCCCGATAATGT
>CAZXVB010000297.1:0-4216 GCA_964643875.1 uncultured Anaerolineales bacterium
CTTACGGCGTTCCCATCCGTGCGGACGAGGTCTCCCCCACCCGCTGGGCAGAGTTTCCACCCGTTGGGCGAGGTCTCCGACCGAAGCCCACGGGCCGGTCTTTCCAGATAGCCGAGGCAATGCTCTCGGCAATCCACTGCTCCAGGTCGGTCCGTGACCGGCGTGGCCGCCGAATCGCGGATTCGGCTCGAGGCGGAGGGTATTCCTCCACTGGCGAAACGGTCCGGCGTGGCCCAACATAAATGACAGAGCCTGGGCCGTGCTCTCAGGCGGTGCGATTCATCCGCTGCCGCCCGACGGTTTTTTAGGAGGTAAACCAGACAATGAGATTTCTCGTCACCGGCGGAGCCGGATTCATCGGAGCGGCACTATCCAACCGACTGGTCCGCGAAGGGCATCAGGTGCGGGTGATTGACGACCTGAGCGCCGGCGATCCCAACCGCTTGGACCGGCGCGTGTTGTTCACCCGCGGGGATGTGTCCGACCGTCCCAAGCTATGGACGTTGCTTCAGAACGTGGATTGTGTGTATCACCTGGCCGCCCGCGTGCTGGTCAGTGAATCCATTCTGTATCCTCGGGAATACAACGAGGTCAATGTCGGTGGCACGGTGAGTGTGATGGAGGCAATGCGCGACGCCGGTGTTCGGCGTGTGGTGCTGGCCTCCTCCGGCGCAGTCTACGGTGAACAGGCCCATCAACCGGTGCGGGAGGACCTGCCTCCCAACCCCCAATCCCCATACGCTGTCAGCAAACTGGCTGCCGAGCACTACGTGCGCACGATCGGGGCCTTGTGGGGAATCGAAACGGTAGCGCTGCGCATCTTCAACACCTATGGACCGGGCCAAAACCTGCCGGTATCCCATCCACCTGTCGTGCCGCGCTTTCTATACCAGGCGCTGCGGGGAGGCTCACTGGTGATCTTCGGCAGTGGAGAACAGACCCGCGATTTCGTCTACGTGGACGATGTGGTGGCAGCGCTGATCTCAGCCGCTACTGCCAACGACGTGGATCGGCGGATAATCAACGTGGGGAGCGGAAAAGAGATCAGCATCAACGAACTGGCCCATCAGATATCCCGGTTGATCGGCCAAGAGGTGGAGATATTGCACAGTCCAGCCGAAAGCGGCGGCGTCTCGCGCCTGTACGCTGACATCACCCTGGCCCGCAGGCTATTGGGATACGAGCCACACGTGGATCTGCCGCAGGGCCTCCAACGAATGATCGAAGAAGACCCGCGATTTCGACCTCAAAGACAGGAGGCACCACTATGATTTCTCGACTGGAGCGCGATTTCTTCGCCCGCGATACGCTCACCGTAGCCCGCGAATTGCTGGGACAGCGTCTGGTGCGGCTTCTGGATGGGAAGCGGTTGGCCGGGCGAATCGTTGAAGTTGAAGCCTATATCGGGGAACACGATTGGGCCTCCCACGCCCACGGCGGGCGTACCCGGCGGAACAACGCGATGTACGGTCCCCCAGGGCACGCCTACGTCTACCTCATTTATGGAATGCATCACTGTTTGAACGTGGTCACCGAGCGGAAGGGTTTCCCGGCGGCGGTGCTGATCCGGGCGTTGGAGCCGCTGGAGGGGCTGGAGGAGATGCGTCGGTTGCGAGGAAATCGGAGCGACCTGCCCTTGACCTCGGGGCCGGGCCGGTTGTGCCAGGCACTGGCCATTGACCGCTGTTTCGACCAGGCCGACCTGTGTGCAGCCGATGCCACGCTGTTCATCGAGGTGGGACAGCAGCCGCCTCTATCGGACAAAGCGATCGCGGCCACGGCCAGGATCGGTGTGACGGGGGACGAGGCGGCCGTAACCGCTCCCTGGCGGTTCTACATCCGCCACAATCCCCACATCTCTACCCGCCGCCCCAATTGAGCGCCATAAACTACATGCTGCGGAACGCGCGCATTGGAGATGAGGCCGCGCGACCTGTCTTACAAACCAATCGGCGACCTCATCTTCACTGACCGTTACCATGGAATCAACAGTCTCTGTCCGGCATAAATGAGATGGATGTTCCGCAAGCCATTCAGCGAGGCAATCGCCCAGGGCGTCGTTCCATAGCGCAACGCGATACGCCATAGCGTCTCGCCCGGCTGGACGATGTGCACCCGGTACGAAGTGGGCGGCACCCCACCGGCAGAGATCACCAACTTCTGACCCACATAGATGGTGTAGGGATAGGGGATACCGTTCAAACTAGCCAGCGCCTGGTACGTCGTTCCAAACCGGCAGGCAATCGAGTACAGGGTGTCCCCCTTCTGGACGATGTAGATCGTCTGGCCCGGCTGTCCAGGTGACACCCCGCTGGAGGGGATCCACAACACTTGCCCGGCGAAGATCAAGTTCGGGTTGAGGATCCCATTGGCCTGTACAATAGCGTTTACCGTCGTCCCGAACCGGCGGGCAATCGAATACAGGGTGTCCCCCCGCTGAACCGTGTAATTGAAGCCCGTGGATGGGGTGGCCGTCGGCGCTACCGTCGGCGCTACAGTCGGCGTGGCCGTCGCTGTCGGCAACGGAGACTGAGCCAGCGTCCCCAAAGGAGGGGCCTCACTACCGGCGGCCAGCACCACGACGGCGCCGGTCAACACCAGCACCAAGCCCAGGCTCAGGCCCAGCCCCAGGTCAATAACACCGACCGATCTGCCGCACGCCCGCCACCAATCCTGAAATCGAACCCATATTCCGCTCTTACCAGCCATTGTCTGCCTCCTTTTGTTTACCTATGCTTTCACTAGCCGACATATCGGTCGGCAACCCTCTACGAGCCTGCGGCTGGGCCTCCGCCTGCGCGGACGCGCCTGTCCATGCAGGTGGACAACCAGCTTTAGCTCCTCATCTGGGCACAAAGCGCCCCAAAAGCGCATCCGGACCTGCAGAAGAGTCAAAATGTCGAGTAGCAAGGCCCATGCTTACGCACCTACAAACAACAACGAGTCCACCACTCCGAAAGCACAACTGGACATGCGCTACGCACATTGGAGGTGCATCATACGCTGGCAAATTCAGTTGGGTGCGTTTCATTTCAGTTGGAAAGTGGGCAACCCTCCCGCAGGTTGCCATTTTCGATGCCAAAACACTCGGTTTTTGAAGGCAAATCCGCGCATAAATCGACTTTGCGTTCAACCCTGCGGGAGGGTCTCCAACTCAGTTGAAACACACCCAATTCAGTTGTCCAAAGTCCAGATAATATCCCTGGGATACAATGGATGGTTGCGCAGATCCCGATACGCCTGATCGGTCATCACGCCATTGGTCGCCCCACAAATCTCCAGCGACACATCGTCCACCATCATTGCCGTGATCCCGTCGTACCCATCGTTGAATACACCAAATCGTAACTTGATGGTCTGACCGGTATAGGCACTCAAGTCGAACGTGTGGCTCACCCAGGCCTGTTCATCCGTTCGCTGCCAAAGCAAGTAGCCAATCCACTGATTTTGTTCGTTCAACACGATCACATACTGCCGATCGTCCGCCAAGATAGCATCTGCCAACGTTGGCGGCAGAGGCATCGGGGGAACCGTCGCCGTCTGTACAGATTCCTCCGTGATGGGATAGAGCCATACCCGTAACGTCACACTGACGGCGTCGGCGGGAATGGAAATAGTTTGCTGTGCAGAAGAATAACTAAACACGTTCTCGGCAGTCGTCATAATGCCGGTCTGGAGCGCCCGCCGGCCTGTACGGGTGATAGCTGTGGTATAGGTTGCCGGTCGCACCGTGAGGGGGAACTCCCACCCCTCGTCGGTCTCGAATCCGCCGTTGACGATTCCCTCGCTGCAGGGGAACGTCGTCGCACAACCCCAGTCACTCCACCCCGATGGGCCATAGTCATTGAAGGCCCGCACCCGGAAGCAATGGTATGAGTTTGGGCGGAGTCCCCCAACTGTGTAGGAAATCGTATCCGCCGCCACGTCTGCCACCCAGGTGGCACCATCGTGAATGGTGAACCCGGTCTCCACTGGCGAACGGTCCTCCCAGTTCAATCGAATCTGCCTCCAACTGACCGGCATCGCTTGCAGATTGATGGGCGTCGGCGGCGTAGTGTATACCGTGACGTAGCTCGGCCGGGTCATCGTGGAGATGTTTTGCGGCGACACCACAGCCCCATTGGGGTGACTAACCGTCAGGGTAACGGTGTACGAACCGGCCGCGGTATACGTATGAGTTGGGCTGGTCAGCGTGCTGGTAAGTCCATCCCCAAAG
>CAZXVB010000298.1:0-4214 GCA_964643875.1 uncultured Anaerolineales bacterium
AGCGTCAATCTGCGGTGAATCTGCGTCATCTGCGTTCAGATGTCGGGTAGTGAATGCCAGTAGAGAAGTTTGAATTACGGAGGTGAAACAAAGCGATAGACCACCATCGCATCTCCCCCGGCGATGGTGCGTCCTGTCAACGTGACGCGATACACCTCCTCCAGTCTCTCTTCGTGGGCGATCAGGTCGGGGAACCAGTTGGGGAAGACGATCACATACGCCACATCCCGCGCCGCCATAAGCGCGAGCAGGCGGTCGGCGCGTTCATTCTCCGGGGAGTGAAGGATTGACGTCACCTCCGGTGTGACCAGGCCGGCCAGGTCGAAAACCGGCCTCTGGGAGATGTAGCCGATAGCACCGATGTCATTCAGCGCCAAGACACTATCGGGCGGCGTATGCTCCGCCGCCCAGTGACCGATGGCGACGTGCATCTGGTTAATTTCGCGGACGTTGCGGGCGTACTGCCCACACATCGTGGGTAAACGCCAGGCTGTACCTAGCAGAAGGGCCGCCAGCAAAGCCCATCGTGACCACCGAACTCGCCAGGCGGCCGTTACCCGGCGCGCCCACCCCGTTCGAGGTTGCTGCCTGGCCCATATCAGGAACTTCTCCAGCCCCGCCGCTCCGACCAACGCATTGACGGGAATCAACGGCATCAGGTAGCGACCATGCTGGTACAACGCGGCGTGGAGAAATGCGTATGCCAGCGGCAATCCGACGCTCCACAGGCTCAACAAGGGGGCCGAAGGTATCAGAACGCCGATCCCCAGCACGTAAAAGGGCAACAGAAGGGGGTTATCCAGGATCAAGTAGCGGGCCGCGACGCTCAAGAAATCCATGTCGGGACGCAAGTCCACCGTCGCTTTGGCATGGTACGTGTTGGGGAGCCAGTGGCCACTGGTGCGAAACGAGAACCACAGGTAAGGGCACACGATAGCAGCGAAGACGACCAGAACAGTCAGGAGTGAAAACAAGGATCGTACCCATTGGCGATAGCGGCGCTTTGGATCTCCCGTTGTGGGAGACGAAGGGAGAAACTGGGGAATGAGCCAGAGAGCCAGGGAAAGGGCGAAAAGCAAGTACCCTTCCGGACGAGAGAGGGCCGCCAATCCGAACAGCGCCGCCGTCCCCAGGCGATAGCGCCCATCGGCCCGGTCCCGCAAATACCCCCGGATCGCGGCCAGGCTCAGGGCGGTGAACAGGCAAGTCTCCAACGCCGACAGGCCGGCCCACACCATACGCCCATTGAGCGCTACAATGGCCGCCGCCAGCCACGCCGGCCAGCGCCGGTCAGTCACCAGGCAGTGACCCAGGGCGTATGTCATCCCCACGGCTCCCAGATAGCAAATCGCGCTCGCTGCCTGCCCGGCGATAGGAAAATCTCCCCCCACGAAGTAAAGCGCGGCCAGCAAAACCGTCCACAGCGGCGCGGTCGAGCCGGAAGTAGGCTGACCAGGGTTAAAGGACCACCCATTCCCTTGCGCCAGGTTGCGGGCGAACTGAAAATGAATCCAGGCATCGTCGAGGGGAACACCCCCCTGACCAACGGTGAATCGCCAGGCCGTATAGGCGAACAGCGCCAATGCCAGGACACCCACCGCAAACAGAGCAACGACGCCGGTGACCCTTTCTTTTCCAGCTCCCCGTCTCGGGGGGCGTCGTTCGGCCGGCGCCCTCAACTCATCCCCCGGTACATACCGCCATCCACAAGCAGGCTGACGCCGGTGATGTACGACGCGGCAGGCGAGACCAGGAAAGCGGCGGCGGCGGCAAATTCTTCTGGCGTAGCCATACGTCCCAGCGGGATAGCGGCCGTGACCCGGGCAGCCTCCTCTTCCGGAGTAGTTCCATTGCGGGCTGCCCGGTCACGCAAAAGCTCCTCCACGCGGTCGGTGCGCGTCCAGCCGGGACAGATGGCGTTGACGCGGATCCCATCAGGGGCCAGCTCGTCCGCCAGCGTCTTCACCAGCCCAATCACGCTCAAGCGCAGACTGTTGGAAAGCACCATATTCGGCAGCGGCTGCTTGACGGAAACCGACGTCATCGCCAGGATCGAACCACTCCCTTGGGCCTTCATCACCGGCACGACGGCGTAACAAAGCCGCACGGCGCTCAACATCGTCAAGCGGATCGCCGCCTCCCAGACATCCGGCGTCAGACCGAGGAATGGCCCCGGTGGCGGCCCACCGCTGTTGATGACCAGCACGTCTATGCGACCGAACCGTTCCAGTGTGGCCTCCGCCAGGCCCGCGATCTGAGCGGGAACGGTGAGATCGGCCGGGTAAGCCAACACAGCTTCCGGACTGCTGAGACGCCCTATCTCGGCGGCCGTTCTCTCCAGCCGGTCTGGGTTTCGCGCGCAAAGGGCAACCCGTGCTCCTTCCTGAGCCAGGCGCACCGCCACGGCACGCCCCAATCCAGCGCTGGAGGCCGTAACCAGTGCAACTTTCTCTTTCAATCCCAGATCCATTGTTCACTCACCTCCCCATTCACTGCTCGCCATTCGCCAGTTCCCACTTTACTTCCAGCTTCAGGCGCGTGTGACCGATTCCAATAATGTCCCCAGCGCTGACAACCGTCGGCATGCTGATAGGGGTGTCGTTCAAGAGCGTCCCATTACGGCTATCCCGATCCTCCAGCCACCATTGCCCTTCCCGCCACGAGAGCAAGCTATGTTGAGCGGAAGCATACCGATCCGGGATGGCAATCGTGTTGGTGGGAGAACGGCCAATGGAGTTGACCGGTTGGAGCGGGAATGCCATCCCCACCTCTAACTCAGGGACGGGGCTGGCGATGACCACCAATCGTCCTTGGGAACGCTCACGGATTTCGCGCTTGTCGTCCCGACGGAGATCTTGCCACAATATCCAGAACACACCACCCAGGAAGGCATACAACAGAACCGCCAGTAACAGCCGTAGGATCAGCAATCCCAGTGCACTCATACCTGCTTTACTTTCGCTGCCATCCTCAATGCATTCAGTATGCGTTACTACTCAGCCGTTCCTTCTGCGCTGCCCCTGCATACAGGGGCAGGAGTGAAAGACGGTGGTTTGAGGGCTGCTTCGCCGTCCGCCCCCCCACATCTCATCCTGTCTCGCTTTGAAAGAAATAGACAGGGGAGATGCCTGAGCAGATACCAGTGTGCTTGATATATCCTGTTTCTTCGACGGGGAAAATGCGGGGTCACACATCCGTTTGTGTGTCCTCTCGGAAACGGACGTCGTCGGAGGAAATGGGCGTGGGGGGATCCTCCCCATAGATCACCTGTACACCAGCGAAGGAGACCACGTCGCCAGAATGGAGCACACATTCCTCAATCGGATAGCCGTTAATCTGTGTACCCCCGGAGCTGCCAATATCATACAGGACGTAGCGGCCATATCGCCGTCGTAACTGGGCGTGGTGACGGGAGACGCGGGGGTCCTCGATGATGATGTCATTGTCCAGTGCGCGCCCAATAGCGACGACCGGCTGGAGCAAGTCAATGTGGCGCTGTCCCCCCACGATGAGGAACGGGCGCGCCGTCGGCAGTGAGGCAGTCAGAGTGTCGTCCTCGGATTTGCTCGCCGGCATCTGATTGGTGCTGTCGGTCTCCTCGATCGTATTTTCGGCTGAATGGGAAAAGGCTTCCCAACCGGCTTCTACTTGCACCTCATACAACCCTACATTCGGGTCTGGCACCCAGCGCACGACCGGGGGGGCGCTCAACATCAGTTCCGCCTGAGCAGCGAACTCGGTGATAGAGTCAGCCATCTCGGCAGCCAATGTCTGTCGTTCTGCCGCCAATCGCTCGAAGTCATCAGGATGGAGACGGATGGTGTAATACGGCGGGGCGTACAAGTGCCCATCGCTGCCCGACCGCGAGTGGTCCTCCATCGCCCGCGCCAACCGGCGGGCCACATCGAGCGAGTCTGGCCGACCGGCAAACAGGCGGGCGAACCCTCCCTCAACCAACCGTTCTGCAAACGCCTCAAAAAGAGCGATCTTGTTCATATCAGTAATGATTATAATGCGATACAAACCAAAAGACAAATTTCGCAATTGGCGGGATGGAGAGGCAGTCGCCATTAACCGCGTTCACCATCAAGGACGAAGCTGAGAGCCTGAAACATCCAACCCTGCGGTGGGCTGAGTAGCAACCTGGTTTCTTTTACTTTGTCCAAACTCCAATGGCGTATTTTGAGCTACAATCAGTACTTGAGAATTTTGGT
>CAZXVB010000299.1:0-4202 GCA_964643875.1 uncultured Anaerolineales bacterium
GAGGGCTCGTACGCACTCCAATAAGAGTCGACTTTGCCGCCCACATCAACCGTTGGAGCGGTGGCATCCAGCCGTGGAACTTTGATTTGCCTATAGAGGAATACAGCCAGCCACTGAGTGCGTATTTCTTCACCGACCGTCCGATCTATCGTCCTGGCCAGGAAGTGTACTTCAAGGGTGTACTACGGTACGATGACGACGCCCATTACACCCTGCCTCCCGCCGACCAGCCGGTCCGTGTCGCCATTTACGATGCCCAAGGCACCAAGGTATACGAGGAAAAATTATCGCTCAGCGATATGGGAACGCTAAACGGTGCGCTGACATTGGAAGAAGAAGCCCCGTTGGGTACATATCACATCGAGGCGTCCTATGGGAAGTACGATTTTGGAACCAGCTTCCGCGTGGCCGAGTATCGCAAACCGGAGTTTCAGGTCACCGTGGATACAGATCGTGCTGAGTACGTGCAAGGGGATACGATCCGCGTATCTGCACAGGCTACCTACTTCTTCGGCGGACCGGTGGCGAACGCCGAGGTACGGTATGCCATCCTGACAAACGATGTCTACTTCCGCTATCCCGGCCCCGGCTGGTGGAGCTTCGCCGACTACCGGGACTGGGATTGGTGGTGGGAAGGCGGCGCATACGGCGAATTGGTCACTGAAGGAGAGGGCACGACCGACGCGGAAGGACGCTTTACTTTTCGCGTCGAGGCCGACATCGCCGAATATCTCAGCAGTCAACGTTTCACTTTGGAGGTCACCGTCACCGATGTGAACCATCAGCAGGTCAGCAACCGGACTGACGCCGTGATTCACAAAGGGATGTACTACATTGGAATGCGCCCGCAAAGTTACGTCGGGCAGGTGGATAAAGAAAGCGCGGTGGAGATCATCACCGTGGATTGGGCTGGCGATCCGTCACCGGGCCGGTCGTTGGAAGTCACGGCCGGCAAACGCACCTGGTACAGCGTCAAGAAGCAGATGGAGGACGGACGGTACTACTGGGAGAGCGTGACCGAAGATACGCCAGTCTACACCACGACGGTGACGAGCGACGCGAACGGTGAGGCCGTGGTCCATTTTACTCCTCAGGAAGGCGGGGTGTACTACGTCCGGGCTGTCGGAAAGGACCAACATGGCAACGAGATCCGGAGTGCCACGTATTTGTGGGTCAGCGACCAGCACTACGTCAGTTGGCGACGGGAAAACAACGACCGCATCGAATTGGTCGCCGACCGACGGGAATACCAGGTGGGGGATACCGCGCACATCCTCGTGCCACACCCTTACCAGGGTCAGGTCAAGGCACTCGTCACCCTCGAGCGCGGACACATCTATCAACACTGGGTACAAACCCTGGAGACGAACTCAGACCAAATCAACATCCCAATCACCGAGGACCTGATCCCTAATGTTTTCGTCTCTGTAGTGATCGTCAAGGGGCAGGACGAGACTAACCCTTCCCCCGACTTCAAGGTGGGATACGTCGAGTTGCCCATCGTGGTGACGGAGAAGAATCTGAACATCACAATGACGCCGGACCGACCGGCGGACAAGCACTATCGGCCAGGGGAGACAGTTACCTATGACGTGCAGGTCACCGACAGCCGTGGCCGTCCGGTCGAAGCTGAACTGGCCCTCAATCTGGTGGATCTTTCCGTGCTTTCGTTGAGCGACCAGCCTACTTCTATCGTGGATCACTTCTGGCGGCAGCGGGGAATAGGTGTCTGGACAGCCAACGCGCTGACGCTTTCGGGGAACCGGGTATACGAGCAACTGGCCTCTGAAGTCAAGGGCCTGGGGGGCGGAGGTGGCCTGGAGGAGGCCGGCACCATTCGTCGGCGCTTCCCGGATACAGCCTACTGGAACCCGGCCCTGCGCACGGACGAGAATGGTCAGGCGACGGTCCAGGTGGAACTACCGGACAATCTGACGACGTGGCGCATGGGCGCACGTGGAGTTACGGCGGATACACTGGTAGGGCAGGCCGACGTGGACATCGTCAGCACCAAGGACTTGCTGGTGCGGCCCGTCGCGCCGCGTTTCTTCGTCGTCGGCGACCGGGCGGAGTTAGCGGCCATCGTCCACAACAACAGCAACCAAACCCTCGATGTCTCCGTCCGTTTCGAGGCCAATCGGCTGACCATTGGCACCGCCTCGATGGAGACCCCCATCTCCGTATCGCCCGGCGAGCACGTCGAAATCATCTGGCCGGTCACCGTCGGTGATGGCGAAGAGACAACCTTGCTTTTCTCCGCTCAGGCTGTGGGGCATCCAGAGCTGTCGGACGCCGTGGAGATCACTTTGCCGATCTATCACTACAGCACGCCGGAGGTGGTGGCGACGGTCGGCCAACTCGATGCCGACGGTCAGCAGGTGGAAGCCGTCGTTCTGCCCCCCAGCTATGATCCCACGCAGGGGGAGCTGCGTGTGCAAATTGATCCCTCCCTGGCCGCTGGGATGACCAAGGGGCTGGAATATCTGAAACACTACCCCTACGAGTGCACCGAACAAACTGTCAGTCGCTTCCTGCCCAATATCGTTACCTACCGCGCCCTCCAACAGCTTGGGATTAAGGACCCGACCCTGGAAGCCCATTTGCCGGGGTTGGTGCGTTCCGGTCTTCAACGCTTGTACAATCACCAGCACTATGACGGGGGATGGGGGTGGTGGGTGCTCTCCGATTCCGACCCCTACTTGACGGCCTACGTGTTGTTGGGGATGATCGAGGCCGACCGGGCCGGATTCGCTGTAGACGAGGGCGTAATGGAGCGGGCCGGCGATTTCCTCGTGGACACGTTGACGGCCTCCCACGATGTGGTACAACACTGGCAGGCCAACCGTCAGGCGTTTGTCCTGTACGTCCTGGCCGAGGCGGAGCGGGGCGATCTGGGACGCACCATTAACCTGTTCGAACAACGGGAAAAGTTGGATATCTTTGGAGAGGCGTACCTGGCGCTGGCGTTGAACTTGTTGCAGCCGGATGAGTCGTCGCGAGTGGATACCATCCTGTCCGACATTACTAGTGCGGCCATCCTCAGCGCCAGCGGAGCGCATTGGGAAGAGGAGCACCCTGATTACTACGCTATGAACACTGACACCCGGTCGACCGCCATCGTGTTGGCCACACTGGCCCGACTGGACCCGGAAAATCGCCTGGCCGCCAATGCCGTCCGCTGGTTGATGGTGGCCCGCAAGGACGGCTACTGGGAGACGACCCAGGAAACGGCCTGGTCCATCATTGCGCTCACCGATTGGATGGTAGCTACCGGGGAGTTGGAGGGAGCCTACGACTGGCAGGTAGTGCTCAACGCCCGACAGTTGGGCAGCGGGAGCGTGTCACCGGAGACCATCCGAGACACCGCCGAGCTACAGATAGCCGTGGGCGAACTGTTGGCCGATGAAGCGAATCGGGTGATCATCGAACGCTGGGCACCGGCCGGCGCCGAGACCGGGAAAGGGCGACTTTACTACAGTCTGTATCTGCGCTATTTCAAGCCGGTGGCTGAGGTCACTGCCTTGAACCGGGGCATTATCGTCGGTCGGCAATACTACCTGGCGGATTGTGTCAACCGTCTGGAAACGGAGGCCAACACTGGAGAGGAAGAGAGTGAGGGTGAATGTCCGCCGATTACCCAGGCCCGTGTCGGGGACGTGATCCAGGTAAAACTGACCATCATCGCCCCCCACAGTCTGCATTACGTGGTTATAGAGGACCCTCTCCCGGCCGGCACCGAGGGGGTGGACCAGAGTCTGAAGACGACCAGTGTGATTGGGGAGGCTCCCCAGTTGTTGCGCACGGACCGCCGCCATCCCTGGGGAGGAGCCTATGGGTGGTGGTGGTTTAGCCACACCGACCTACGGGACGAGAAAGCAGTGCTTTTCGCCACCTACCTGCCCAAAGGGACATACGAGTACACCTACCTGATTCGCGCCAGCTTGCCAGGAGAGTACAATACCATTCCCACCACGGCCTACGAGATGTACTTCCCGGAGGTCTTTGGGCGCAGCGACGGCGTGCAGTTCATCATCACTGAATAAAAGAGGGTGAGGCAGTCACCACGAACTGCGTTCACCCTCCAGAACGAAAATAGGACCCTGGTATCTTGCCGGCGCGTCGGACCGTCAGGATGACGAGGGTCCTATTTTCGAGGCAGCGCCGGAATCCCCATTCCGGCGCTGTTACCTCGCAGCCCTCGT
>CAZXVB010000300.1:0-4189 GCA_964643875.1 uncultured Anaerolineales bacterium
CAAGAAATGCGGCAGATCGGCAGGGGCATTACTGAGCAGCGCCAGACGATATCCGGCTGCCCTCAGGTCAGCGGCCAGTGCGAGCAACTCCTCATCCAACTGATCCCCGCTCCAGAAGTCGTGCCGCAACGCTGCCAGCTCTTCGGAGGTCAATTGCAAACGTGCCCCCACATTCGCCCACAGTGCATCGGCCGTCACTCGTCCACACTGAACATCGTCCCACAAAGGATCGTTGAACACAGCCTCCGTAATGCCCCCTGGTCTCAGTCCCAGGCGTTGTTCCCACTTCAGACGCGGCGTCACGTCCACCGTGCGCATAAACACCCCACCATAGTCGAAGATTATCGCCTTGATCGTCGTCATCGTGACTCCTGTGTCGTAAACAAGGGAATCAGGTCGGCGAACCGCTCAATGACTACTACTCGATCCGAGACGGCTACCTCCTCCAATTCGAGATTCCATGTATCTGGATGGGGGACGTATACCGCCCCGATGCCTGCTTCTACAGCCGTGTTGATGTCCGACCGGGGACTGTTCCCCACCATCCAGGTCCGATCCGGCGCAAGTCCATACTGCGCCACCAATTCTTGCAACACCGTGGCGTCCTTCTCCGGCACTACGTGCACACCGTCAAAGTAAGGGGCCAGCCTCGAGCGCTCCAACTTGTCCCGTTGTACGGCCGGGTCACCCTTAGTCAACAGGAGCAATCGAAAGCTATTTTGGGCCTTCAGGTGAACCAGCGTTTCAGCAACCCCATCGAGCAACACGATGGGATACCTCAGAACCGTCTCTCCAATCTGCCGTACATGCGCCGCGACCTCATCGGTCGGCGAAGCGCCGTAGCGGGCGCACAATCGTTCGTACGCCACTACCAGGCTGTTGACGAACTCGTCCGGTCCATATCCTACGACCGGGACACGCTCCTGTTCCACCTGATGGACAGTTCGCTCCGCCTCCCCTCGCTCGAACCCCAGCGTTGTCATCAAAGCTGCGAAATCGGCCACGGCCCGGTTGTAGTAGATATTGTTTTCCCACAATGTATCATCTGCATCCACAATCAACGTGATCAAATTCCTTTTTCCTCCTCTTTCTTTTCTGGGACAATGATACCACGTTATCCACTTCGCTTCAACTTGCCGGTCCTCTTGGCGTATTTCTCTGCCCAGCGGAACACGGCCAACCCCAGCGGGATCGTCAGTATACCGATCAACACCAAGCGCCCCAGGTATCCTCCCAATGCAGTGGTGCCAACATCGTCCAACAAGGCCGCCCGCATCCCCTCCAGCACATACGTGGCCGGGGAAAGACGGGCCAACGGCTGCATCCAGGCAGGCAAGACCGAGATGGGGAAATAGACGCCGGAAAACAACAGCAAGAGCGCCTGGATCACGTGTGTCATCTGAGCACCTCGCTCCGGGAAAAGCAATGGCAACACTGAAGCCACCATGCCCAACCCGATGAACGATAAACTCCCGGCCAATAGCATCAACAGACCGCCGAGCAAGTTCGCTCCGTTCAAGTCGAGTTGGAAGAAAAGCGTCACCACCCATAGGATGATGCCGGTATGCAGCAATCCATAGACCAGTGAGAAAAGCGTTTGGCCGACCATGTGGGTAAAACGGGTGATCGGGGCCATAAATGTGTATTCGATGGTTCCCTCCCACCGTTCCCAGGCGATCATCTCGCTGACGTTGTCGAAAACCACCGACAGATAGTGCCAGACCAGGGTCCCTACTAGCAGGTACAGGATCATGTGGTTGGTATCAATGGCCTGACCGGTCACGGCTTCCGTACCGGCACCGATGAAGGTGATCGAAAGGGCATTAGCGATGGAATAGGCCAGCCAAACTAGCTCCCATCCCCAGTACCGTTTGACCAAGTTGAAGTTTCGCTCCACAAAGGCATACACGGCGCGAAATTCATTTTTTACATTCAACTGATTGCTCGAAAATGTCATCATACAACCCCCAGAAAGCCGAATTAAATTCCGTCTTTGTCTTCGTTTCCACTCTCATTACTCATCCTGACCCTCGCGCGTCAAGTGCTTGCCGGTCAACGCCATAAACACATCCTCCAAAGTCGGTTCGCGTCCGTCGTCGGAGGACACCATAGCTTTGAGCGCAGCAGGGGTATCCAGTGCCACGATCCTGCCATTGTCCAGAATAGCGATGCGGTCGCAGAGGACATCTGCCTCCAGCATGTCGTGCGTGGTCAGTAGAATGGTGGCATCGTGGGTCTCCCGCAGTTCGCGCACGAACGCCTGAACCTCGCGCTTGGAGCGGGGATCCAACCCCGTGGTCGGTTCGTCCAACAACAGGACGATTGGCTGCGTCAAGAGCGCTCGCGCGACGGCGACCTTCTGTTGCATTCCTCGGCTCATTTCCTCCATTGGTTGGGAGATCGCATCCCGACGCAATCCCAGCCGCGCCAGGATTTCCAGGGAGCGTTCTCTGGCCTCCCGTGCTCCCATCCCGTAGAGTCGAGCGCCGTAGAGCAAATTCTCCATTGGCGTCAGTTTTTTGAAAAACGACGCATCCACAGAAACCCGATTGATCAGCCGTTTAACGGCCATCTCCTCCCGCAATACGTCGTGTCCAAAGATATGGATGCTCCCTACATCCGGGAGTAGCAATGTCGAGAGGCAGCGGACCAGGGTAGACTTGCCGGAGCCATTCGGCCCCAGAATTCCAAATATCTCTCCACGATGTACCTGAAACGTGACCCCGTCCACCGCCACGACTACTCTGCGGCCATTCCGATTGGTGGCATTCTTTTCACTGCTGTGTCCATTGTCACCTCCTCGGCGCTTCCACCGCCGAAGGAAGCCCTCGTTTTTCACAAATCGTTTGCTGACACCGACGACATCCAGCGCGATGCTCTCAGACCGATACATAGCGTCCTCCTTTTGGGTTCGTACTTCCTGCGATCTCATTCCCCATATACCCGGATTTAGCCATCCCATATTCCTTCTCCTGCAAATGAAATCCACATCCCCCCCTCAAAAAAACAAGCCGCGGGGAATCGAATCACCCACGGCCTGAATAGAGAGGGGCAGATAAAACGAAAGGCCGTGGGCGTCGCAGTCGCCCACGGCCTTGGACTAATTATGTCAAGTCATCGGCAGGCAGGCGCACTGCGGCTATGGAATACCGGCGCACCGCTACCACGCAATTGCGCCCCATAGCTAATCAATGTTGCAATACGCATGTCTTGCCTCCTCATAAGATTAGGGGGGATTATAACCCAATTCATCGGGTTGTCAAGCCGGTGTGAAAGGTTATAATTGAAGCACAGGTGGTGGCGTTGACAAGACGATCCGGCAAAATCGTCACTGCCGTCTTCACTGTCAAATTCACTGCCAAACAACCGACAGGAGAAAACTCTACTCCCCTCACGCAGAGTTCCAGCCCGCGGGAGGGGACCGAATGGATACGACAGGAGAAAACGATATGGTTCAGTACGATACACCCATTGTAGTCAATGATGCCAGTTTCGACCGGGTTGTCCTCCATCCCCCGTTTCCCATTGCTTTGCCCGTAATCGCCGTGTTCTGGTCGCCCCGGGAGATCCCTCGGCAACGGTTGAACGATGTGTTGGAACAGACCGCCCGCGATTACGCCGGTGAGGTGCTGGTGGTCAAACTGGATGTGGACGACGCACCGCAAACCCGGAATCGGTATCAGGTAACGACCTTACCCCAGTTCCTGTTTTTCCGCCAAGGTGAGTTGGTTGCCCGTGCCAAGGGGTTGCCCACAGCAGAGATGCTCCGCCCGTGGGCCGAGTACTTGTTAGGAAGAGGGCCGAAACCAGCTTCCAGCCCTCCCAAGAGGAAGAGGGAGAAGACAGGGCAAGTATTGTCTGTGAACGATGCTGACTTCGATGAGATGGTTTTGGAGGCCTCTTTGCCGGCGGTAGTAGATTTCTGGGCAGAATGGTGCGGCCCATGTCGAATGGTTGCCCCGATAATGGATCAAATGGCGCAGGAGTTCGCCGGGCGGGTCATCATCGCCAGTTTGAACGTGGACAGTAACCCCCAGGTAGCCCAACGATATGGGATCCGAAGTATTCCCACCTTACTGTTCTTTCGGAATGGACAGGTTGTGGACCGAGTGGTTGGCGCTCAACCGGCGGCCGTGTTACGCCAGAAGATCAACGCCTTGACCAGGCTCTGAATCTGCCGATTGTTCAA
>CAZXVB010000301.1:0-4183 GCA_964643875.1 uncultured Anaerolineales bacterium
CCGCTTTCCCAAGGCGACCGGGACCCGGAACCGTTCATTACCTACTTGGCCTTTCTGGCCGAACCTCCGCCGCCCGTAGGGCCAACGCGGGCGCATTTCTCCGGCGGCGTCATACTCCAGAGCGTCGAAGTGACGTCAATGGAAGAAGCCGAAGCCAACCCTGACACAACGCGCCTGCGCATCCGCCTGCGCTGGCAGGTCACCGCCCCGCTGACGGAGGACTACACCGTCTTCCTACACTACCTGCGAGACGGAGAACGGATTGCACAGGACGACCATCCTCCGGCGGGCGGACGCTACCCCACGTCCCTGTGGCAGCCCGGTGACATCATCAACGACGACCACTGGATCGCAGGGATTGGCCTCCCCGACCCGGCCCGCGACCGGCTCCTGTTAGGCTTCTGGCAGCCGGAAAGCGACGAACGGCTGTATCTGCTGGACGAGGCTGGTAATCCAGCCGGTGATTGGATCGAGGTATCCATCGGTGAACTCGGTGAGTAGACAGACCGCCTTGGTTACGACGCTCCTGGCCGCCCTGCTAGCCGCCGCGCCCCTATGGGGGCCGGGCATGGTCAACACGCGGGGCGGCGGCGATAGCCCCTTTCTCCTATGGCGCACCCATCAGATGGCAACCAACCTGCGGGCCGGTGTTTTCCCCGCCCGTTGGATGCCCGATGCCGCCTACGGCCTGGGATACCCATTCTTCAACTACTACGCCGCGCTGCCCTACTACCTGGCCGGTGGGCTGGCGCTGATCGGTGTGGACATCTTGACAGCGATCCAGGCTATACAGACCCTCGGTTTCCTGCTGGCAGCACTGGCGATGTACGGCTGGATATTGCGCCTGAGCGGGAACCAAGGCATAGCCTGGCTGGCTGCCATCGGGTACACCGTCGCACCGTTTCACCTGGTCAACGTCTACGTGCGCGGCGACTCCCTATCCGAGTTCTACGCTTTCGCCTTCTACCCCCTCATCCTGGAGCGGATAGACGCGCTCGGCCAGAAGTCCACCCGCAGGCCCTCACTCCTCACCGGAACGGTGATCTCCCTGGGGCTGGCCTACGCCGGATTGCTCCTCACCCACAACATCTCCGCTTTCATCTTCTCTCCGTTTGCCGGGCTGTACGGCCTGGTATGGCTGTGGCGAAAGTGGCGAGCGGGGGATCGCCGTTGGCTGTTGATGGCGGGGCAGTTGGCGACAGGGGTGGGAATCGCGCTCCTACTCACGACCTGGTTCTGGTTACCGGCCCTGGTAGAATTGCCATACGTCCAACTCGGACCTTCTACCCAGGACTACTTCCACTACAGCCGCCACTTCCGCACCCTCAACCTGGTACAGAACCGCTTTTTGTTCGACTACTCCATAGCGGGCGGCCACAAAGCTCGCTCTCCATTTGCGATGGGCCTACCGCAAGCGGTACTGGCCGCACTTGGAAGCTTGTCGTTGCTCCGGCGCGGCATACGCCGGCAAATAGACGGACGCTGGGTCGTTATCCTGGCAGGGCTGGTGATTTCCACCCTGATGATCACCCCCCTCTCACGGCCAATCTGGGACCATTTGCCAATGCTGCCGGTGGTTCAGTTCCCCTGGCGATTTTTGTCGGTACAAGCACTGTTTGCCGCCGCTACCACAGCGGCCATCTTCCTTCCCGTTCCTGGCCGGCGCACCCCATCCACCGTACACACCACGGTCGCAATGGGGATCGTGGCCCTGGTCTCGCTGGTCTCCACCCTGCTCTCCCTTCACCCGGATCGGCTGGCCATCGGCCCCGCCGACGTGACAGTGGAACGCCTGCAACTTTACGAGCTGTTTACCGGCAACATCGGCACCACCATCCGCTACGAATGGTTGCCCCGCACGACCAACCCCCGCCCGTACACTTCGGAATGGCTCACCCTTGGTGAGGGTGAGATAACTCCGCCCCCCATCCCAACTATCCCGGTAGTGGACGCGGCTGCCAACGCTCCGCCGGTGTCCGCCCACCTGCTCGAACGCGGCCCCACTCATCAAACGTGGCGGGTGACCGGCAACGGCAACGCCCTGGCATTCCCACTCCTTTACTGGCCCGGATGGAGTGCCAAGGTGGATGGCACGCCGACGGACGTCTGGCCAATCGAAGATGCCGGCTACCTGGCGCTGACCGTCCCATCGGGGGAACACACCATCACCTTGCGCCTGAGCGCTACCCCACTCCGGCAAGCGGCACAGGGGGTATCACTGGTCGCCGTCATCCTGCTGACGGCGATTTGCATCAGGGTGTACATCAGAATGGGATTCCCCCGTTGCGTTCGTCCCCCCATCCATGCCGGCCGAGGTCTGCTGATCGCCGGCCTGCCGGTGCTGATCTTCCTGTTGATCCCCCATCGCGATTTCCCCGCCCAAGATGCCCTGACGATGGACTTCATCCAGATGCCGTACCTGCACCACAACCCCGATGGGGTAAACTTCGAGGGACAAGTCCGGCTGGAGCGGTACACCCTCTCCGAAGACCACCTGACGCCCGGCGTTCCCTTGACCGTCACCCTGGATTGGTCCGACGTGGCCGGGCCGTACACGGTCACCCTGGAACTCGTCTCTCCAGCCGCTGTTCGTCCAGAGTTCGACGTCGCTCCTCTGGCCGAAGCAACTACCCCATTGACCCCGCCGGGGCAAGAGGGACAATCGCTAGTATTGCAGCTTCCGGACGACCTGCCCCGAGGCATCTATCTCTTGCGCCTCCGCCTATACGACGGGGCGCACCAGCTCAGGGCGCTGACCGCCGACGGCGCTCATCAACAAGGGGAACTTTTCCTTCGCCCGGTGTGGGTCACCCGCAGCCCGACCCTGCCCACCGACCTCGGCGTGTTGGCACCGTTTGGGCCGGCCATTCGACTGCACACCGTCACGCTCTCACAACCGGCCTCCGACCGGTTGTCCGTCCAGGCGACGTGGTCTACCGTTCAACCGGTGGCGGCCAATTACGGCCTGTCCCTCCGGCTGGTGGATGCCCAGGGCCAACCCCACGTTCAACTGGATACACAACCGGGGTACGGGTTCCTGCCCACATCCCATTGGCGACCGGACGAACAGATCAACGACCGATATACACTGTGGCTCCCGGACGATCTGCGCCCGGCGGAGTCTTATCACCTGGAGGTTGTCCTCTATTCGGTTTCGACGTTGGCGGCTATCGGACAAGTCCGCCTGCCGGATTTCTCCCTGCCGTTGGAGGAGACAATCGTAACGCGCCCTGCCCGGCGGGTGTTCGACTTGCCCACCCCACCCCATCCCCTGAACGCCGACTTTGGCGACCAGATCCGCCTGGTCGGTTACGACCTGCAATCACAGCCGACCGAGAATGCATTCCAGATAACGCTGTGGTGGCAGGCGCTGCGCACACCCAGCGCGGACTATACCATCTTCATCCACCTTTTCGACTCGCCGGACACCCCACCGATACGACAATACGATGCGCCACCACGTGGAGGCATACACCCCACCTCGTGGTGGATCACCGGCGAGGTAGTCAGTGACACCATCACGTTCTCCCTGGCCGACATCCCGACCGGCACATACCGACTGGCCGTTGGAATGTACGACCAGACATCGCAGCGCCTGGCGGTCACCGGCACAAGGAATATCGTGGTGAGCGAGAACCGGCTCATCCTACCGACGGAGGTACACGTGCCGTGAACATAAACTCAAAAAAGCCGCTGATCGCTCCCCCGGAGTGGCAATCGGCGGTCATCGAAAACCTCCGAAAAGGCGGCCCTGTCTGTCAACAGGCAGCCAACTACCTGGAGGAGCACCGCGTACCCATCGGCTTTTCCCGCCAAAGGAACACCGGCGCCCGTTGGACATTGCGTGGTCGGATCGAGCTAAACGCCCGCTTCTACTCCCCGGAGAGCACACCCGGCCATCCAATGCTGCTGGGGGCTGTGGTGCACGAAGCGACCCATCTGGCGCAGGGGGCCGCAACAGCCCTTTCAGTCCAGGGAGAAGTAGACGCATGGCGGGCTGAGTACCTGGCGCGTACCGAGCTGCACGCTCCCATCGTCAATCCACATTGGCGGACCGTCGCCCAAACACCGGAACCACCAACGGACGAGGACCTGCGGCAGGCCCGACGGGCAATTCTTGCTATGGCCGGGTATCGGTATCTGATTTGGCTGTTGCCGCTGAGGCCCCTGGGCCTGCGGTGTC
>CAZXVB010000302.1:0-4173 GCA_964643875.1 uncultured Anaerolineales bacterium
TTCTTGAGGCAGCCCAAAGTGTAAACCAATTCCCAGGAGAAAATGAACCATCCCATCGGTTATGGGCGGTTTTCTAGCCTGCGGGAGGATGGATCCTGCTCGGAGCAGTCAATATGTTCCCTGGTACACTATCAGGGACGAAAATGGCCGGCGCGAGCGTTTATTTTCAGGGCATGGCCCTCACCCCCCCGCCTACGGCGGTTTCCCCCTCAGACACTTGAAGAAGCATAGATAATCACCGTCCTTCATTCACAAATAAAGCCCCGGATGCTCAGTCAACAGCCTCACTCTGCTCCTGCCCTGGCCCAGCCGCCGGTTCAGCGCCCGGCGAAGTGGCTCAGCACCTTCGTCCTAAATGCGCCCCAAACTCGTGACAGTCTCCGCCATCACACTTGTGTCTGACATAACCAAGGGTATAATGGAGATATGGACGCCTTACAAAAGTTCAACGTTTCCCAGATCGCTGCCCGGCTCGATCGGCCATTTTCGATGATCAATATCACCTCGGTTGGGGATGTGCTTCTCAGTGTCTACTTGTGTCAAGGCGTATTGGATTGGCACAAACACATTGACAATGACGAACTGTTTTGGGTCTATGAAGGCGTGATCCTGTTGGAAAGTGAATGGGGGAACATCCGTCTCCGGCCGGCGGAGATCGCTCTCGTGCCCAAGGGGGTGGGGCACCGCTCCGGGTCGGCCATGCGATCTATTGTGTTGCTCCTCCGATGCGGCCTGGGAGCGGAAAGGAAGAATGGCCGCCGACGGCTCTATGCGATGCCGGGCGAGGCGAAACTGAAGTCTCTGAACTTGATCGCCACAGCCCAGGCCTTGACTATCCCCTTCGAATTCCATCCTGTGACCTGGGTTGATGAATCGGTGATGCAGGTTGCCTGGGGGGAAGGGATTTGGCCGCTGCCCGACCGAACCCCTCACGACCGCTTGTTCTTCGTATTGGGAGGAGAAGCCACAGTGCGCTCACCGGGGAGTATGCTCCACTTGCATGGAGGGGAATTCACGGTGCTCCCCGGTGGGATGACTGCTCAGCTCAGCACGACTCAGGGCACGGTGTTGGTGTTGCTGATGCACGAAGAAATGTGATAAATATGGGTGTGTTTCAACTGAGTTGGAGACCCTCCCGCAGGTTGAACTCAAAGGCGATTTATGCACGGATTTGCCTTCAAAAACCGAGTATTTTGGCATCGAAAATGGCAACCTGCGGGAGGGTTGCCCATTTTCCAACTGAAATGAAACGCACCCGATAAATATTCTTGCTATGCTCAAAGGTTATCGGGCCCACGTGGCCATCAACGCCCACTTGCTTTCCGGCCTGGCTTCCTACCGGAGTGCTGGCGTGCATCAATACATCTACCACCTTTTGCAACATCTCGATGGTGTGGGCTATTCTCTACGGTACACCGCACTCCTGGGGGATGGTCGTCTGCCAGAGGGGACAGCCTTGCCGGTGCAAAGGACGCGCTGGCCTACTGGCCGAGTGCCGGTCCGAATCATCTGGGAGCAAGTTGTGCAGCCGAGCGTGCTACGGCGTATCGGCGCGGATCTGTTACATGCCCCGGCCTTCGTGGGGCCATTGTGGTCACCTTGTCCTTTCGTCGTCACGATCCACGATCTCAGCTTTATCCGTTTCCCCCACCTGTTCCGTCCGGCCAACCGGCTCTACCTCACGGTGATGACGCGCCTTTCGGCACGACGAGCGAAGCGGCTGATCGCTGTCTCTGCCCACGCCGCGACCGAGACAACTCACCTGTTGGGCGTACCGGCGGAACGGGTGGACGTGGTGTACCATGGCGCGGATCCGGCCTTCCGTCCGTTGCCTGCGCCCTCGGTGGCAGACTTCCGACAACGCCATGGTTTGCCGGAACGATTCGTGTTTTTTGTGGGAACGTTGGAACCCCGTAAGAACCTGGTGCGGCTGGTAGAAGCGTTCGCCCGTGTTCGAGAACCCGGAATCCTGTTGGTATTGGCAGGGGGCAAAGGATGGCTCTACGATGAATTGTTTGCCCGTGTAGAGGCCCTGGGATTGCAGGACAGGGTGCTCTTTCCTGGGTATGTGGCCGCCGAGGAGTTGCCATGGTGGTACAACGCGGCGACGGTGGTGGCGTATCCCTCGGTGTACGAAGGATTTGGGTTGCCTGTGATTGAGGCCCAGGCTTGCGGTGCACCGGTGCTGACTTCGAATTGTTCTTCGTTGCCAGAAGCAGCCGGCGATGGAGCCGTGTTAGTGGATCCATACGACGTGGAGGCAATAGCCGCCGCACTGCACCGCTTGTTGACCGACGAACCCTGGCGAGAGATGTGGCGGGCGCGGGGCTTGGCACACGCACGGCGTTTCCGCTGGCCCCGCACAGCGCAAGAGACGGCCCGTGTCTATCTCCGGGCCGCTGGATTTTCCGATGCGCCTTTCGACATAGAGGGAACAGAACCGTGAAATCAGAACGCCAAGCCCCGCTATGGGTGATTGTCTCGGATGTGGTGTTGATTGCCGCCAGTGTCATTATCGCCTACTGGGTGCGCTATGAGCTGCGATGGTTCCGGGACATCAGTTTCCATCACCCGATTTCCGTTTATTTCCCGTTTGTCGCTTTATTCGTCACTCTAATGTTGCTAATGTTCCAGATGGACCGCGTCTACCAGAAGTGGCGCGGACGCTCCTGGCTAGATCAGACGTATCGCATTGTCAATGCAGTGGCCAAGTCGGTGGTGGTCATGCTGGCGATCACCTTTGTGCTACAGCCGTTGGAATATTCACGTCTGTTGTTCATTGAAGCCGGTCTGGTCGCTATCATCTTGCTCTCTGGAGGGCGACTGGTACAGCGGAAGATCATCGAGCGCATGTACGCCCGTGGCGTGGGTGTCTTGCGGGTCCTCATTGTGGGGGCCGGGGAGGTAGGGCGGACCGTGATGCGCACCATCGTCGCCCAGCCGGAGCTGGGGTATCATATTGTAGGGTTCGTGGATGACAATCCCCAGAAAGGCGGCACGGACATTGGACGTTTCAAAGCCCTGGGAAGTCTGCGAAATTTGCCTGTGGCCGTTGAGGAAGAAGACGTGGACGAGGTGATCATCACACTGCCCTGGATGTATCATCGGAAGATTATGTCCATCGTGCGGGAATGTGAACGACGCCACATCCACGCTCGGATCGTCCCCGATCTCTTCCAACTCAGTTTGAGTCAGGTAGATGTGGATGACCTAGGAGGTGTGCCTCTGATTGGCGTGCGCCCGGTCGGGATGGCGCGGGGTGCTCGATTGATGAAGCGGGCGATAGACGTGATCGGGGCGCTGATCGGGCTAACTGTCGGCGCGCCTCTTCTGGGATTGATCGCCCTGGCGATCAGGCTGGATTCACCTGGCCCGATCCTTTTCCGCCAAACACGAGTAGGGACCAATGGCAAGCTGTTCCCAATCTACAAATTCCGTTCAATGCGTGTAGGCGCCGAGGCCGAGGTGGCTCAATTGTGGAAAATGAATGAGGCCGATGGTCCCTTGTTCAAGATACAGAATGATCCACGGCTGACGCGGGTCGGTCGCCTCCTTCGCCGTACCAGCCTGGACGAGTTACCACAGTTGTGGAACGTGCTGCGGGGGGAAATGAGTCTGGTCGGTCCCCGTCCTCCGATCCCGGCCGAGGTGGAGCAGTATATGGTATGGCACAAGAAACGCCTCGAAGCACGGCCGGGGATGACTGGCCTCTGGCAGGTCAGCGGCCGAAGCAATCTGACGTTCGACGAGATGGTTTTGTTGGATATCTACTACATCGAGAATTGGTCTTTGTGGCTCGATCTGAAGATTCTGCTCCGTACCATCCCCCAAATATTGCTAGGACGCGGGGCATACTGATATTCTTATATTATGCTATCCGACATATGATCGGTAAGTAACTGCTCAGGCTACTTCTTTGGCGGTTGAAATCGCCTCTGGTCTGGAGGGCTTGTAGCCGAGCGTCCACGCAGGTGGATAGCCAGCTTTAGTTCCTCAGGCGCGGTTTCAACCGTCAGCCTGAGTAGTTACTCATTTTACCATGTAGTAGATGGCATCAGCTAGGAGTAATAACACTGCAAGTGCTCCAGCGGCGTGCAGTATATTTTGGAATAGTTGCTTGTGTCGTTGCCACAATAGCATTGTGGTGGTTACGAGATGCTGCTCAACGCCACA
>CAZXVB010000303.1:0-4157 GCA_964643875.1 uncultured Anaerolineales bacterium
CACGACAGCTGATTGGCCAATTGAAGCAATGCTCAAATCTTCTCGTATTCTTCATTGCTGGCCAACCGCCTTTTGCATAAACTTTCGTTCCGGTGTATGATATCCCTACTCTAACTTGCATACTTGCAAACCAATTTTTAGCAAGGATTATGTTATGCTAAATTCAGGCACCGTCCTTCAAAACCGATACCGTATTGTCACCCCCTTGGGGCAGGGAGGGATGGGAGCCGTCTACCGGGCAGAGGATATGCGGTTGAATGTTTCCGTCGCCGTCAAAGAGATGGTCCCTCAGCCCGGACTGGATACCCAAACACTGGCCCAGCTCCGCAACCAGTTCCATCAGGAAGCTACCGTCTTGGCCCGCTTGGTCCATCCCAGCCTGGTGCGTGTCACTGACTTCTTTGAAGAGGGAAATAACGCTTACCTGGTAATGGATTTCATCGAGGGAGAGAGCCTGGCCGAGCGGATTGCCCGGCAGGGGGCATTGCCAGAGGCTGAGGTACTGATCTGGGCCAGGCAACTGTTGGATGCCTTAGCCTATTGCCACAACCAGGGAATCATCCATCGGGATATCAAGCCACAGAACGTGATCATCCGTCCCGATGGACGCGCCGTGTTGGTGGACTTTGGTCTGGTGAAATTGTGGGACCCACGCGACCCGCGCACTAAGACTGTGATGCGGGGTATGGGGACACCGGAGTATGCCCCTCCAGAACAATATGAAGCCGATATGGGGCACACCGATCCACGCAGTGACCTATACAGCCTGGGGGCCACAATCTACCACGCCTTGGCCGGTCAAGCCCCGCCGACTGCGACACTGCGGATCGCTTCCCCAGAACACTTCTTCACGGTACGCCAGCTCAACCCACACGTGAGCGCTGCTACCGAGCAGGCAGTACTCAAAGCAATGGAACTGAATCGTTCCCTCCGCTGGGGAAGTGCCTTCGAGATGGCTGCCGCTCTAGGGATCCAGGGCGTGGCCCCGCCGACTCATACAGAATATGCAGTGATGCCCCCCATCCCACCTCGCCACGACAGAACGTCCATGATGCCCGGCACTCAATTTACTGATCAACCTGCCGCTCAAGCCGCTGCTCATCCCGCTGCCGTCGCGGCGTCTCCAAGCCGTCGGGCCCCTGCCTGGGTGGGGATCGTAGCGGCCGTCGCCGTGGTTGCCTTCCTATGTTGCGCCGCGACGACATGGTTCGGGCGCAGAATGGCGCAGCGTGAATATGCCCTCCAGACCACTACGGCCCAGGCACAGGGAGAAAGTAAGAACGCAACCCAAACGGCCGGAGCGATCGCCGTAGTGGCTACCCGCGACGCCTCCACGGCCCAGGCCCAAGCCCGGGTCACGCCGACCCTCAGCGCCGTCCGGTTGACCGCCACCGCCCGCTTCCAGGAAACCTACGACGCCCAGGCCAAGGCGACGGCAGCCGCCCTTACTTGTATTCACGACACGGCCATTGCCCCAATCGAGTGGTCGGTCGTGATGTGCGATTCTTTCAACGACAACGCCAACGATTGGTATACCGGTGACTACGAAGGCGAGCGGGCAATTGGCAATAAGCGCATCGAAGATGGTAAATATCTTTGGCAGGCCGAAGCAGTTGACAGCGTGATCTGGTGGACAGTGCCGAAAATAGCCGACCTGTCCGACTTTTACCTCACAGCCCAGGCCCGCCGTGTGGAAGGACCGGCAAAAATTCAATACGGCGTCATCTTCCATCGGGCCGATGGCGACAACTATGGTCTATTCAAAATCCGGGATAGCGGCGATTTCAAATTCTCCATTCGTTCCGATGGTCAGTGGTTCACGGTATTGGATTGGATGGAAAGCACAGCCATCCGTTCTGGCGAGACGAACCGCCTGACCGTCCGAGCCGAGGGTTCCCATTACACATTTTATATCAACGATCAGTATGTCGCTGAGGCGGACGAAGATCGTCTACTCTCGGGAGACGTAGGATTGGCCATCGAAATGCCGGACGCCGGTGATGTATGTCGCTTTGAATTTGACAATTTCGAGGTACGTAAGCCATGACGACACCGATTCCCCCACTGGATTCCCAGGACAATTCCCCAACTCCCCCTGTCATTTCTCCAATCAATCTCGCTTTGTTGCTCAACCCCAAGTTGGTGACCGGCTTGTTCCTATTGGGCCTCCTGCTGGTGGCGGCTGCGGTGGTGATATACGTAAGGATGGCCCCTCCGACTGTCACCTCGCTTCCCCAGGTGACGATCACGCCGCCAGCCTCGTTGTCGGAATTGGCGGAACAGTATCCCCACCTGGCTCACATCCTCAACGACCCGGAACTGGACTCGGCCTACAAGGAGTTCCTGATTGCCTACGAAGAGGGAGGTGAAGAGGCAGCTATCGCACTGGCCGATCAGCGGGGGATGCTGACCCCGGATGGTGACGTCGCCATCACCTTGATCCTCGACACCGAGGAGACCGACCCACTGCTGGCACAATTGGAGGCCGTTGGTGCCATCATAGTAGCAGTCCATCAGAACCAGATCAATGTGGCCGTCCCCATCGCCCTGATTGAGCAGGAACTACAGCGAGGTGATGGCGGGGGGATTTTCGCCCAATTGACAGAACTAACTCACGTGATCAGCGTCGAACTGCCGGAACGGCGGAAGCAGGACGGTAATCTCATCCCCGGCGAAGGGGTGGAGGTCATCGGCGCCGATGTATGGCATCAAGCTGGGTTCGATGGCTCTGGTTTGCGTATCGGCATTCTCGACCTGGGCTTCGCCAACTACGAATCACTGTTGGGTGAGGAACTGCCCGATCAGGTGACGATCCAGACATTCGGCTGGTACGAGGAGGAGGAAGTACACGGAACTGCCTGCGCCGAGATCATCCACGAGGTTGCCCCCGGCGCCGAGTTGATCCTGGCGTGGTACGATGGCAGCGACGCGGCTATGGGCGAAGCGGTAGATTGGCTGCTTTCTCAAGGTGTGAACATCATCTCCCACTCTGCTAGTGGACTGATCGGCCCCCGCGATGGGACGGAGTGGGATGCTCAACTGGTGGACACATTGGCATCCCAGGGTGTTCTGTGGGTCAATTCCTCCGGGAACGAAGCGCTGTCCCACTATCGAGGCCTGTTCACCGACGAGGACGGCGACAGTCTGCACGAGTTTGCGCCGGGCGACGAGTTGTTGCCACTCTACAACTATGGACACATCCAAGTGGCGCTCATCTGGGAGGACGATTGGGAACGAGCTGCCCTGGACTACGAGTTGTTCCTCTACGATGCAGACGGCAATGAACTGGCTTCTTCACAAGATACACAGAGCGGTGAGTTGGGTCAGGAACCAGTCGAATGGATCGAGTATGACGCCAATGGGGAGACCGTCTATGCCGTAGTGAGCGCCTATGACGCCGAGCGGACCGTCACCCTCGACATCTTCGTCAATGGGGCCGACGTGGGGTATCCCTTGCCCGCCTATAGCGTCTGTCCACCCGCCGACGCGGTTGGCTCGCTGACGGTGGGGGCTGTCAATTGGGATGACGACACGCTGGCCGACTACAGTTCGCAGGGTCCGACGGCTGATGGGCGGCTCAAGCCGGAAATATCCGCCCCCACAGGCGTCTCCGGGGCCACATATGGACGCCACGAGTTCCATGGCACATCCTCCTCGTGTCCCCACGTGGCCGCTGCCGCGGCCCTCGTCTGGCAGGCCTACCCTCAGTTCAGCCGGCAAGAATTGGTGGAATTCTTGACCACCCAGGCGATAGACCTGGGGCCGAGCGGCCCCGATACCGGCTATGGATACGGACGACTGCGGCTTCCATCCCCGCCGGCGTCCGCGCCCTCTCCGCGCCCCACGGCTACACCTTTCCCAGAGACCGGCGGGCCGATTATGACGCCGATTCCCCTCCCCACGCCCACATCGGTCGTCTACGTCACACCAGAACCGGTGACGCCTCCTGTGCCCCCGGCGGCTGGGGCCGGTGTAGGGTTGATCGCATTGACCGGCGCGACGATTATGGCGGGCGGACTTTGCTGTATCGGCAGTGGATTGTTGCTTCTGGGGGTAATCGGTATGGTGATGCTGCGTCGCCGAAAGCGACAGACGCCGCCGATCCGGCGGACGGGTCCGCCGTCACCACCGCCACCGCCCCCAGTACCCCAACGGCG
>CAZXVB010000304.1:0-1916 GCA_964643875.1 uncultured Anaerolineales bacterium
GCTACGGGAGCAATTCTTCGGACAAGCTCCGAGATACAGCCTGGGCAGTGATGGCCGGCAGGTAGCTCTGGTAGAACTCGAAGAACTCATATGCACCCCGGTCGTACCCCGCGCCGTGGGGCCGGTAAATGGCGTGGATGTCCTCGGTCGGCGCACCGTCGGCCGTACCTGTGTCCACACAGGGGGATGTCTCCGCCAACCGATAGTTTTCCTGGGACGGGTTTCGATACAGCGGATCGGCGCAGATGTTCCCCTCCCCCGGCCATACTCCGTTGGAGGGCAAAGCCGTACCGATGCCAATGCCAATGTCAGAGTAAGTCACCGTCACGGTGGAGAGCGCATCCAACTCCAGATCAACCCCGTTCCCCCACAGGATAGTGTTAACCACGGTAGCTGTACCGCCTCCCTCCCCTTCGTGCCCTTCGTAGAGATAAAGCCCGTGGCGGCTATCGGCCACCGTATTGTTGACGATCCGCGCCACGGCTCCGTCTTTGATGGCGACACCGGATCCGCTGTACTGGTCCCCGTCCTTGCCGATGCAGGCATACACCAGGTTGTTAATCAGCGTGCTCGAGGAAGGATGCCCAATCGAAATCCCCTTGTCGCCGCAATGATGCAGCTCGTTGCGGGCAATGAAGGCCGATGAGTGATTCAGGTCGAAGCAGTCATCCGATACATCGTGGACGTGATTGTCCAACAGCACGGCGGGGGTGATCATATGGCTGACCTCGATCCCTTCCAGGGGATATGTCCCGTGGAAAACGTCGTAGATGTGGTTACCCTGAATCCAGGCGTATCCGCTGGTGACGTGGATGGCGTCGCTCTCGATGTCATAGATCTCGTTGCGCAGGATGTAGGCCGTCGGCTCGATGTCCCCCCAAGGGTAGGTGTGGATGGCGACGTTTTCGCGGGTATGCCGGATGATGCTGTCGGCCACGGTGATCCGTGCGCCGTAGGCCGAAATGGTGTGCGTGCGGGGGTTCTCCACCTCTACCTCGGTGTATTCGATCAGCGCGTGGACGATGCGGTTATCGGCCTGGGTGCGGTCGAGCAGAATCCCCCCCCAATACCCATTGCCGTAGTGGGTGAGCACCACCGGTTGCTCACGAGTGCCCTCGATCCACAGTCGTCCCCCTGGCTCCACCTGCAGGTAACGCCCGGCGTGGAACTGGAGTGTGGCCCCCGGTTCGATGGTGAACGTCACACCGGCCGGCACCACGATGGTGTCGTTGATCTCGTAGGGCAACTGACTGCCCGGTAACGTCAGGTCATCCGTCAAGACTCCTCCTCGGAAGAAATCCCAAAAGACCCGCACGGTGCGCGTGTCCCGCCCGTCGGAGATGACGAATACGTTGTCCCGCATGGTCAGTGTAGTGCCAACCTGCCAGGTGGTCTCCGTGGGGTACGTCACGTCCAGCGGTTGCCCGTTCTGCGTGACGCTCACGTCGCGCAACACCGAACACACTCCCTCCAGCGTGATCTCCGTCTGGCTGGTGGACCAATCCTGGCCCCCATTGGTGCTAACACCCAGCTCCGTGTGGGGGATTTCGTTGTGAAGCAAGTAGTCTATCCGCTGGGGGACATACCACTTCAGATAGTTGCGGTCTCCGTCATCCACCACGGCGGGCAAGGCGTCAATGCGCGGGATCATCTCCGCCTCGGAGAAAGCTCCCTGGGTCAGGGCGTAAATTTCCTGGTAATACCAACGAGTGAAAAGCGGGGCGTGCAGGATGCGTTTGACTATGGGACAGGCGTACCAATCCGGCTCCCAGACGGTATGGTCGGGGTACATAAACGTGGCATCGTGGTCCCACGAGATCAGCACGAAGCGGTCGACGTCGCAGTCCGCGGCCACGCGCACCAGCGCGTCGGTGCCCACGACGTTATTGAGCGCGGCCTCGGCAGCGTTGGCCTCC
>CAZXVB010000304.1:1926-4153 GCA_964643875.1 uncultured Anaerolineales bacterium
GTGGTCCCACGAGATCAGCACGAAGCGGTCATCCGAGGGACGATGGTAGAGGAAATAATCGTCGCCGACCCCCATCCACAAAGCACCCTCGTGATTATCCAATACTGCCTGAACAGCAAACCAGCGGAGCCATTGACGCATATCGGCCACTTCGTCGGCCCGGGTGGGGAAGGTCTCATCGGAGCTGTTGGTCAGGGCGTCCGTCAACGCAATTACATCGCTGTAATCATCGGCCTCTTCATTGTTCTTTTTGAGATAGTACGGCCGGTAGCTATCAGGGTCCGGCCCGCGATAACTCAGGTCGGCCCCATCGAACCCCCGGTATAGGTTGCCTCCCGACTGGCCAGGGAAATGCGCCCGCAGAAACTCGTTATCCACCTGCTCGACATCCAGATAATCCCCTACCCGTCGGTCATTGATGTAAAAAGTGACGAAACGGGTGTCCGAGGCCGGCAACCCGGCCCGTCGGAAGAGGTCATGGGCCATCGCCTCTCGTCCCACTTCATCATTGACCAGGTTGATCCGTTCCCGTTCCTGAAACTCGTGAGCATCCTGAAACTTGATCCGGTAGGGACGCGGCCAGAAACTACGGCTGTGCTCGCCCCGGTAGCGCACGCCGACGTTGTAAAACACCTCGTGCGAATAGACGAAGGTAGCATCTAATAATTCATTGGAAAAGAGGTCGCGGGCCTCCAGCTCGGCCTGGTTCTCCTCCGTCATAATCAAGCGGTAGATGGGCAGTGAGCTGGTCGGGGGCGACGCCTCGGTCAGGTACAGGTAGCTGATGGTGAGAGGCAGGCCGGTCTCTGAGGAGATCGTTCCCGGCGCACCCGGTGGGACAACTCGCTCCATCCCGGCGTCATCCACGGCGGCGATGTAGAACTCTACGTAGCGGCCATCCACCTGGGCGGCTTCCGGGATGGTTGCCGTGTAGGTATGGCTGTCCCCGGTCGTCATCGTGATTGGGAGGTAGTCCAATGTGCCTTGGGGGCGGTAGTGAAGTGTCACAGTGACCAGGGCACTGCTATCGGCCACGACGACCGTGACGGTGACCGGCTGCCCCGGCGCTGGGAAGAGCGGCGCAGCACCGACGTTGTAGATGCAGGGTGGGATGTTACCAGAGATGTAGACGCTGTTCTGGAGGCCAGGTGTGCCCAACCCCGTGCTCGCTTGCCACGAACAGGGGCTATCGTTCTCGAAGAGCGGATTGAGCAGTTCCAGAGAAGGCCCTTCGCCATCGGGGGCTTCCGGCCAGGGGAAATGGTCGTCATACGTGAGGGCGTCCACCAGAAAACCGCTGTCATCTTCCAGAGCGATCCGCTCGCCCTCGTTGGCCAGTCGGCCGCCCTCGAACGGCCCTACCACCCCGGTGATGCCGTAGAGCGCTTCAACGGTCGGCGGGTCGTGCCCCACAACCAGGAACCGACCGGGTGGGATGGTTATGGAGAGCGGGAACGTGTAGACAATCCCATCGCTGAAACGCCACCCGGAAAGGTCAACCGTCATCAATCCGGTGTTGTATAGCTCGATGTATTCCTCGCCGTGATTGCCGGAAGCGGGGTGATATTGGATCTCGTTGATCACGACCGGGTAGGGGACGGTGGTCGTAATTGGCCCCCTGAACGTGTCGCTTGTATGGAGTGAGGGCGCCAGGGCGTAGATTTTCCCCAGAATCGTCAGCGCCAGCAACAGACCACCCACCACACTCACCAGCAGGTTTATCGAAATGGATTGCTGTCGCTGCACCTCATTCACCTCCATTCAGCTCCGTTTTTGCCTCCGGGGGTCGGGCGTGTGAACGTCCGCCAGGCAGAGCTGCCATCTGGCTGCCGACCATACGAGACGTCCACCTCTTGCGCCTCAAACACCAACCAGTCCACGGCAATCGGTCCCCACGCCCTGGGGGCGAAGAGGCCGATCTCCTCTCCGTCCCGATCGAGTTTGAAGTTGGCGTGGAGCGGCCCCTGCTCGCCGTCCCGGTCGCACCAGACGAGCAGATGTCCCTCTGGGGGAATCGTCGTGTTGAGCGGAAAGGCCCATTGCTCCGGAGTCATCAAGTCATCGCTGAGGGAGAACCCATCCAGCGTGAGGGTGACCGAGCCGGCGTTGTAAAGTTCCAACCAATCGTCGTACTCGCCGGCCTCGTCTACCACAGTCGTCCCATTGGCCGCCATGAACTCGTTGATGAACAGCGGGGGGGGAGTGTACCCCGCCTCGTAGCGGAGTG
>CAZXVB010000305.1:0-4145 GCA_964643875.1 uncultured Anaerolineales bacterium
ACTCGAAACCCTACCGATCCATTTCGATTCAGGGAATGATGATATATAAAACACCGTCACTTGTCTCACTTCTCCGTCCCGCCCGCCTATCAGGCAAGCTACGGGTTCGATCGGCCTGCCTGGACGATTGGGCGAATATCGAGATGCTCTATCAGCACGCCCGACGGCGAACACCGCGACTATGGTGGTGGGAAGAGTACCTGCGCCATCCGTTGTTCCTCGTTGTAGAACAGAGAGATACATTAGTCGGGGCACTGTTTGCCTGGGCCGATGAATCCCCCGTGGCTTGGGTGCGATTGGCCGTTCTTGCCGACTCCCTACCCCTCGACCGGTGGTTCGATGCCGTCCTCCCGGTTTTGATCGATCGAGGGCAGCGTTTCCAGGGCAGTCAGACGTTGGCCTGGATGGACTACGATGATTGGGCCGCCGACGCCCTCCACCAACGAGGATTTCTCCGGTGGGAGGAAGTAATCACCTTGGAGGTCACGTTGCCCCATAAAGATGTCGAGAGCACGAGCGATGTGATGTTTCGACCGGCTACCCATGCCGATCTAGATGCTCTGGTCGCGATTGACCATGCCGCCTTTTTGCCCCATTGGTGGCAAAGTAGTCAGACTATGGCCCGCCGTCTGGCCGCCTCTGCGTACTTTTCCGTTGCTTGCGAAAAAGGGACCCAACAAGTGGTCGCCTACATCGAAGGAGGACGTCAAGGGGACACCCGCGCACACATCAATCGCATCGCTGTCCATCCCGATTGGCAGGGGTTTGGCATCGGCGCCCGGTTGATGAGGAGCGCCCTGATCACATTTCATCAGAGTGGTGTACGAACCGTGTCCCTCAATACACAACGAAGCAACCGTCGAGCACAACGACTGTACCACCAGCTTGGCTTCCGGCCAACCGGCGATACGACTACAGTGTGGACACTCGACTTGTAATCGAGAACTCCGTCGTCCTCGCGGATAGACACGACCTGCCGGAGGGTGAGACAACTGTTATGGAGGTGAAACGAGATGGCAACCAGAGAGTATCTTTCCCCGCAAGAGTGGCGTTCCAATCTGACCGATTACACCTGTAACGTGTGTAATTGTCGTCAGGCCGAACGGCCAGTCTGCCATTTGTACGTCGGCTCGATCAAGGAGGCTGTCAAGTGGGCCACTGATCAGGACTACCTGGTTGAAGAGGTCGAGTGCCGGGCGATGAGAGCCGACGCCTACCGCTTTATGGTGAAAATCGAGTAGAAAATGGCGTCTCGGATATCTTACCGGTGTTCCATTCTGTGGCGTCGTATCCGGCCGTGGATAGCCGTAGCGGCGTTCTTTGGCGGATTGACGTTGTTGGCAACCTGGCCGGTCGCCGCCCGGTGGACGCAAGACGTAGCCCAGAACCCCCGTTGGAGCCGAGACGCATTCCAGCAGATATACGAACTGTGGTGGTTCAAGAAAGCACTGCTTGATCTCCACACCAGCCCCGGCGATCTCCAATGGATTTATTTCCCGACCGGCGCGCATTACCCACTGCTCCTGACCTACTCCCTTGTCTACGCCGTCGGCATTCCCTTTCTGTGGTTCCTCTCCCCCATTGCGACCTACAATCTCATCTTCTTGTTGACGTTCTTTTTGAGTGGGATGACAGCGTATGCCCTGTGTGTCCGCCTTACGGGCAATCGGTGGGCCGGCCTACTGGGGGGAACGATCTATGCTTTCTATCCCAACCGGATGGCCCACGCGCTGGCCGGTCACCTGGAACTGATTTCCACATATCTGTTCCCACTCTACTTGCTCTTGTTGATCGAGACGGCCCGCCGACCACGGTGGCGCACTGCCATTGCCTGCGGTGTGGTGCTGGGCGGGTCTCTGTTGGTACAACCTCTCTTTATCCCCTACCTGCTACTCCCGGCCACCGTGGCCTGTCTCGCAGGCGAGGTCCGTCGAGACCAAGGAGGATTCGACCATCGGGTCTGGCAAAAACTGGGCGTTAGCTACCTGCTGGCTGCGCTGATCGCTGCTCCGCTGTTCTGGCCGGTGGTGCATGAACAACTCAACGGGCAGGGCAGCTACCTGCAAGAAATAGGTGCAGTGCGCTTCGCCGCCGACCTGCTGGGGATCGTCTCCCCCTCACCGGCACACCCGCTGTTCCGGCTTCTCGGCAGCGCGCCGACATACACCCAGCGGGTGGCCCCCGATGACTGGCGCATCGCCGAGCTGTTGACGTATGCCGGCCTTGTCCCCTTGACCTTGGGAATATGGGCCGCGATCCGGCGGCGACATGCCACACTTCCCTGGTCCATAATGGCATTGCTGGCGGCTATACTTTCGCTGGGGCCGCTCCTCAAGGTCAATGGGGAAATCGTCACGTTTGTCGCCGATGGGGTTGAAAGCACCGTGGCACTGCCCTATGCGCTGCTTACCAACCTGCCCCTCCTCTCCCTCAACCGTGCTCCCGCTCGTATCAACGCCACTCTGATGCTGGCACTGGCCGTCCTGGCATCTTACGGTCTAGCCGAGCTGCTCCGACGGACCGGGCGCATCGGAAAGTCGGCGCTTGCGCTGGGGATGTGTGCGCTTACCTTCGGGGAGATGTTGGTCATCTGGCCATGCCCGACGACGACCCCTCATATCCCAGCCTACCTCTCTGCGATTGCACGCGGACATAACGACGGAGCTGTAGTTAACCTGCCCGTCACGGCCGGCCATGTTCAGCAAACGGCCATCTTGTATCAGACCGTCCACGAGCGCCCCGTGTTCGATAGTTGGTTCCAACGGGCGCTTCCCGTTTTCCCGGACGTAGCACTATTTCTGGATGGGTTGCTCGCTCCTTCATCTATCCTCAGTCAGGAGATCATCCCGGCCACAACACCAGCCGAGATTGCCGCCGTTACCCGCGCCGAGGGATGCGGCTACGTGTTTTTGTTTACCCCCTACATCCACGGGGTGGCCGCTGAAGCACACCAGGCTCGCCTGACTGAGGCGTTTGCTTCCTCTCACTCAACTGAGTACGGTGTGGCCATATACGAAGTGCCGGCCGGATCGAAGAAGCCGACCACGTTGGTGTACGCACTGCCTAACAACGACTGGCGCTACCCTCGTCGAGGTTGGCATGACCCGGAGGAGTGGAACCGGAAACCGGCCCGCTGGTTGAGTGCATCGGCAGACTTGTTCATCTACTCGCCGGACGCCCGGCGTGGAAGACTGCGTTTTTCCGCCCTCCCGTACACCGATGCCCACCGGCTACAGATCAGCGTCAATCGGGAACCGCTACCTCCCCTGGTGATATCTCAGTGGATCACTTACACGACGCCTCTCTTTGACCTGTCACCTGGCCTCAACCAGATTACACTCCAGACACTCACGGGCTGCAACGTAGTCATCGGCGACCCCCGTTGCAGCGGCGTCTTTCGCGCGGCGTCCGGCGACCAGGGCCAGAAGGGCGAATGTGCTCCATACATCACTGCGGAACGCTGCATTAGTGTGCTTTTCCAGGACATACGCTTCGTGTCCAACGATGCAGCTCACGGTGTAGAAGAAACGGGGGACACGCCAGCCCGCTTCCCGATAGAAGCCACAGTGGGGGGAAACATTCGCCTGCGAGGATACGATCTGCCCGACGAACCACGGGCCGGACGACCTTTTCCTATCGTCCTTTACTGGGAAGCCATCGGACCTGTCTCGACCGATGTGATCATCTTTGCCCACCTGCTCACAGCCGATGGTCAACTGGTTGTCCAGCACGACGCACCGCCGGTCGGCGGCGTCTATCCCACATCGCGCTGGGTTGTTGGGGACATCTTCACCCACCGGGTGACTCTCGACCTGCCCCCGGACCTGCTCCCTGGCCTATACGACCTGGTGGTGGGCATGTACACTTATCCGGACATCACCCGATTGCCGGTAGAAAGTGAACGACCCTACGCCCAGGATGGACTGATCTGGCTCCGACAAGTCGAAGTGCTGGCGGTCAAATAGCCGGCTGGTGAGTCGGGAACGGCCATCAACGTCCCTCCCATCCCCCATATCGCACCTCAGTCCAGACCACGTTCTGGGTTGTGCCCTGTCTCCATTGGAGGTAGAATGGGCTTCGGCATACGTTTAGGGTGCGTTTCATTTCAGTTGGAAAGTGGGCAACCCTCCCGCAGGTTGCCATTT
>CAZXVB010000306.1:0-4124 GCA_964643875.1 uncultured Anaerolineales bacterium
CCCGCTTTGGTAGCCGTCGTACAACACCGCCGAGATCAACACCTGTGGCGCGCCGGGGTAAGTAACGGTTGTCTCCCAAGCCGCCGCATTGTTCGTTAGATTCGTCTCGCCGCTGATGGTCGTCGCCGTGACCCGGTTCGTCAGCGCCGCCGGGGGGACGGTCGTCCCGGCTACCTGCCCGGTGACGGTGATGAGGTAGAGGGTCCCGGTGGCTACGGTGTCGGCCTGCCAGGTGAGCACGGGGCCGACGTGGGAGAAGGTGAATGGCCCGCTCTGGGTCAGGAACGTTACCTCCGGCGGCAGAGTGTCCGTCATCCGCACTCCTGTGGCTGTGATTGCGCCGGTGTTGCTGACCACAATCCGGTAGGTGATCGGGTCGCCGGGGCGCACGCTTTCCGGGCCGGTCTTGGCAACCACGAGGTCAGCCATCGGGGCTGGAGGGAGCAATGGCTGGAAGCTGGTGTCGTCGAAGTAGGCCGTACACGGCGTTGTTACGACCGGGTTGAGCATCAGACGCGCCCGTGCGGAATGTGCACCTGTTGGCGCTGTGATGGGGCCAGTGGTCAGAAAGCGGTAGGCTGAGACATTATCTGTCAGGCGCGTGGTGGAATCATCGTGGCTGATTTCGCTGCCGGAGCCATCTTGGGAAGCATACCAGGAGACGCGCAGGTAGACTTCCTCAATGTTGACATCGTCCTTCCAGGCCCAGGCCGAGAAGGTATATCCACTTCCCTCTGTCACGGTGACGACCTGGTAGACCCACTTGGTGCTGGAGGTGTCGCTGTCGAATCCGGCCGCGTGCTCACCGCTGTGGACAGGTGTATCTACTTGAGTAAGGGTTCCTCCGTACTTGTTCCAATCATCCGGCACGTCGCCTGTCGCCTGCTCGAAACCCGGATTGCGTAACAATTCCGCCTGGTGTGGGGCCGTTTGGACGGGGAGCGTCGCCTTTCCCTGTGCCGTCATCCCTCCTATGACCACTGCGAGTCCCAGGCCGGCCATCAGCCAGGCCATTGCGATCCATCGAATTCGTCGCATCGCTCTTACACCTCCACCTCTTCAGCCTCCGAGACGATCTCCTGTTGTCGCGTAGCTTCCCTGGGCTTGCGGGGTTCCTTTCCGCGCCGTCGCTGCCACTGGTAAAGACTCCCTAGCACGATCACTGGGAGAGCCAGTGCTCCCCCCAGGAACTGTACCGGGTCAAGCATCGGGTGGGATGAGAAGCGATCCAGGTTGAACAGAATCAGGGCCACTGCTCCCCACACGGTCAGGAAATTGGGAATTGCATCGCCAGAGCGGAGCAGTTGGAGACCGATCATCCGCCCTTTGGTGAAGGGGTAGAAGAGGTTACTGCCCATAAAGCCCAGTTGGTCTTCCAACACGTGGCCAGCGAAGCCCAGGCCAGCCACGATGCCGGCCCACTTCCCGAAGAACAGCCAGGCCAGCAGGCCGACCACCGCCGCCAGCGTGAGACTGTGGGACCAACGGCGGTGCCAGTCTAGGAAGTGAATGTGCAGGCGGTCGCCCTGCCGTTCGAACTTGAACGACGGCCCGCTAAAAATGTCCACTTTATTCTCTGCGTCGTAGGTATGAACTATCGGCACACCGATCTTGATCCGTACTTCCTCCGCCCCCTCCGGCTCGGAGCCGGGGAAGGGAACCTGGCCGGTATTCACCAGGGGGCCGATCCGGACAGCCAACTCGTTCCGGCTCGGATCGAAGCGGATGGTATACTGTCGCCACAGGTCTGCCCCCAGGCGGATCGTGTGAAGCACGACGTTCTGGGGGTTGCCCGTCTCGTAGGCTCGGCGCATCGCCCCCACTACCTGATCGGCGATCTGGCGGGCGTCTGGCTCTGGACCGGGATCAATCTCGACGTCGTACTGCTCGAAATAGCGGGCGAACTTGAAATCGAGGGTATCCGGCAGTATCCCGGCGATGCCGCCCAGCATCGGCAGGAGCGAACCGGCCATAGCCTCCTGTACCACTTCCGGGAAAAATGTGGCGATGGTGACGCCGGTGATGAAGTGCGCGATACCTTTCACTCGTCACCTCCCAACATTCAAAGGTAAGTGGTAGAGGAATGTTGCACGAAGGAATCCCAGGTGGCCTGGGCGGCTGCCCGTTCGGCGGCCTGTTTACTCCGGCCCTCACCCTGTCCCACCACCTGCTCTCCCAGTAGTGCCTCTGCAATGAAAACCTTGGCGTGATCCGGCCCCTTTTCACCCACGATGCGATAGCGAGGCGTGATCCCCAACTGGGCCTGGCTCCACTCCTGTAAGCGGCTCTTGGGGTCTATATCCTTCTCCGTTTCCAGAATCTCCCTGGCCACCGGTGTGATCAAGGAGCCGATCAGTCGCTTCACGACTTCCAACCCGCCATCGAGATAGAGCGCTCCGATCAATGCCTCGAAAGCATCACATAAGTTGGCATCCCGCTCTCGCCCGCTGGCCTCCTCCTCTCCGTGCCCCAGTCGGAGGGCCGGCCCTATTCCAACCTGGCGGGCAAAACGGGCTAACATCTCGGTGCAAACTAACGCCGCCCGCAGACGGGTCATATGTCCCTCGTCGAATTCGGGATAATGGTGATAGACCCAGGCCCCGACCACAAAGTCGAGCACAGCGTCCCCCAGGAATTCGAGCCGCTGATTGTCACCCAGGACTTCCTCCACGTGTTCGTTGGCATAAGAAGTATGAGTAAGGGCACGCAAGAGCAAACTCAGATCGTTGAAATGATAACCGATATTCACCTGAAGGGTCTTCCAGGCAGGGTGTGAGGTCTGCGCAGAATCGTGCTGGATGTTCATCCTGCCTCTGCCTCCTTTTATCTGGAGTGACGTTCTTGGCGTAACTCGCGCCACAATCGGATACGAAAACGTACCAGGTCGCGGAAGGCCCGCATAATCACCCGGATATTGGCGCCGGTTGCCTCGCCAGCCGTGCGCGGCAAATGGGTGACTGGCACTTCCGCAATCCGGTAGCCCCGGGCTTTAGCGCCGGCCAGGAATTCCGTATCAATCATTGCACCGTCGGAAATGACGTGTACGTGATCCAAAATGTCGCGCCGGAAGAGCTTGAAGCCACAGTCAATGTCCCGACATAGATATCCGAATAACAGGCGGACCAACATATTCCAGCCCCATGCATTCAGCTTACGGATGAAGGAATCCTGGCGGTCAGCCCGGTAGCCGGATACGATGTCCGCATCGTCTCGGGCGGCCAGCAAAGCTGTGATCTCCCGAAAGTCGAATTGGTTGTCGGCCGGTGTGAAGGCGATCCAATCGCCCGTCGCCGCTGTGAACCCCGCTTTCAGAGCGCCGCCATATCCCCGATTGGGAAAGTGTTCCACTAATCGGAAGTTAGGGATTCTTTCCATCAATTGATGGGCAATCTCCCCTGTGCGGTCGGTGCTACCGTCATTGACAAGGATGATTTCGTGATCCAGACCGATTTCCTGGGCTACCGCGGCGACGTGTTCCACTGCTCTTTCTACGTTGGCCTCTTCATTGTAGGCCGGCAATACGATGGACAAACTGGGCATAGCGATACTCCTGAAAAGATGATCAGTACTTGGAAAAACTGAGCCGAGGGGCAGCCTTTATACTGCCAGCAGCCTGGAATTGCCCCGTTTGCCGCAGTTTCTGCGGCGGCCAAGCCTGTATGAACCTGCGGGAGGCTGGCTTACCCCACGAATCCACGTTGACCTGAATATTGTAACACAATTTAGAAGCCACGTCCACTGACCCCGGCCGCGCAGATCGGGGCTGGTTGAGTCGCCGTAGGGCTACTTGGCGTAGGGTAGACGCGGTTTCAGCCGGGATGGTGATGCCCCCCGCTCGAGCCTGCGGGGGGGTAACAGTTACTGCGGATGTCTTTAGGGCGTCGTCAGTTGGTAAAAGATGTTCAATGCTTCTTCGTGATATTGGGGGTGGATGTAGAATCCGTCGTGCCCCGCTCCTTCGTCCGCTACCAGGCGTTCCACCACCCCGCCGAAAGAAGTGAGCACCTGCGCCGTGTTACTCATATAGCCGATCTGCGGTTCTGCGCCGGCATAGAGATAAAAGTGCTTGCCTTCGAAGGCATCGTCGCCATACACGCCATCGTACAAATTTTGCGTGAACTCTT
>CAZXVB010000307.1:0-4109 GCA_964643875.1 uncultured Anaerolineales bacterium
GCGGTCAGAGACCTTGCCGAGCCGAGGGGGTGCCCGGCCGTTTCTCAGGAGCCGATTTCAACCTGAAATTACGCCAAGCCTGCGGGAAGATTTCGTTGTCCAAAGCCAAATAATACATCTCACTGCCCGACATCTTGACCCTCCCGCAGGTTCAGAAGCGGTTTGGGGGCATTTTATGCCCTGATGTGGGGCTATACACGTGCAACTGACGTAATTTCAAGCCTGCGGGAGGGTTACCGATCAATATGTCGGGTAGTGAAATAATACATATGATGCGCTTATCGAAAACAGTTCGATGGCAACGAGTTATATTGTCAATTGACAGAGTGGTGAATGAGTGAGCGAATGATCAGGTGGGTGACCGTTAATCGCTTGCTCCGATAGTGATTACCCTTGCCGGAGGAGGTATGCAATCGAAACGATACTTGGCATTGTCTTGTTTGTTGATTCTGATCGTGATTCTGCCGGCGACAGTCTTCGCTTCTGGCGAGGGGAGTCGCGGGGCGGACAAAATCTCACCCTGGGTTCTCGATACCCTTCGGAGCAACGATTCCACTGATTTCTTTGTCGTCCTGACGACGCAGGCCGACCTGACGCCCGCTTATCGCTTGCCGACCAAGCTGGAACGGGGACGCTGGGTCTATCACACGCTTTGGGAGACGGCCCGACGCAGCCAGGCCCCTCTACGCGCCTGGCTGGATGCTCACGGGGTTTCATACCGCCCTTACTACATCGTCAATTTGATCTACGTCCACTCCGGTGACCTGATGCTGGTACGCACATTAGCCGCTCGCAGCGACGTGGCCCGCATCGAGGCCAATCCATCCATCCACAATGAGATGCCTCGCTCCCTCTTTCCCCTCGGACCGGTTGCTCCTACGTCCATCGAGTGGAACATCCAGAAAGTCAACGCGCCGGATGTGTGGAACATGGGATACACTGGCGAGGGCATTGTAGTCGGTGGGCAAGATACCGGTTATGATTGGGACCATCCAGCCCTCATCAACCAGTACCGAGGATGGAACGGCAGCACGGCGAGCCACGATTACAACTGGCACGATGCCGTTCACAGTGGCGGCGGCTCATGTGGCGCTGACTCCGATGAGCCGTGCGATGACCACGGTCATGGCACGCACACGATGGGCACGGTCCTGGGGGATGATGGCGGCTCCAATCAGATCGGTATAGCCCCCGGCGCTAAGTGGATCGGATGTCGCAATATGAACGTGGGTAATGGTTCTCCCGCTACCTACCTGGAGTGTTTCGAGTTTTTCCTGGCTCCGTACCCGGTGGATGGCGATCCGTCGCAGGGGAACCCCGATATGGCCCCCGATGTGACCAACAATTCCTGGAGCTGTCCCTCCAGCGAGGGGTGCTCCTGGGACACGCTTCAGGCGGCTGTGGAAGCCCAGCGGGCAGCCGGCATCATGACCGTCGTTTCGGCCGGCAATGAAGGCTCTGGTTGCAGCACTGTGCAGGACCCACCAGCCATCTATGATGCGGCCTATTCCGTTGGAGCGACCAATAGCAGCGACAACATCGCCAGTTTCAGCAGCCGAGGGCCGGTGACGGCGGATGGCAGCAGTCGGCGTAAGCCGGACATCTCCGCACCGGGGGTGGGTATCCGTTCCAGCGTGCCCGGCGGCGGTTACCAGGGTGGATGGAGCGGCACCTCGATGGCCGGCCCGCACGTGGCCGGTGCTGTCGCTTTGCTCTGGTCGGCAGCGCCGGAGTTGAGCAATGATATCACGACCACCGAGGAGATTCTGAATGCCAGCGCCGTCCCGCGCTACAGTACCCAGTGTGGCGACCCTCCCAACGCGGTGCCGAACAACGTCTACGGTTGGGGGCGGTTGGACGTGCTGGCCGCCGTCCAACGGGCGCTGGCTCTTTCCGACGACCAGGGCCACTTGAACGGCATAGTCATGGAAGCCGGCTCCGCCGCTGTGCCCATCCCAGGAGCCGTTGTACAGGCCATCACGGCTACGCTGCCCTACACCACCACGACCGACGCCGTGGGTGCGTATACCCTGACTCTTTCGCCAGAGGTGTATACCGTCTCCGCCTGGAAGTACGGTTACCACCTCCGGATAGTCTCCAACGTCATCGTGACGCGGGAGGAAACGACAACCCTGCCAATCACCCTCACGTCCTCCGCACCCTACGCCCTCACCGGTTGCGTCCGTGATGCGCCCACCGGCAAGTTGCTGACGGCGACGATAACGGTAATCGGCCCACTGAATGTGCCGGTTACCACCACCACGGCGACCGGCTGTTACACATTGACGCTTTACGGTAGTCCGTATGCGATCACTACTGAGGCGGAGCAGCATACTCCTGCTACTGTTTCCCTCGACTTGATCACCAATACGGTTCAGGATTTTATTTTAGAGCCGCTCAATGGCCATCTATGGGGATATGTGACCGATCTGAAGAGCGGTGACCCGATCCCCGGAGCGCGGGTACGGGCACAGCCTGGCTTAACCACTGCAATCGCCGGTATGGATGGGCGGTATTCGCTTTCCCTTTCGCCGGGCGCGTACACGATCACAGCGTATGCCTACCTCTACGGCACGGTCGTAGAGCAAGGTGTGGTGATTTCCGCTGCTGAACAGATCCGCCGGGATTACGCACTGCCGGCCGCCCATCTCTCTTTTTTCCCTTCATCGTTGTTGAGTATCACCCTGGATTACGACAGCCGGGTGACGACCTCGGTGGTGCTCAGCAACGTTGGCTCTCTCCCCCTGACGTTTCAGGTAGACGACCCGGCAGAGGAGTGGTTGACGGCGGCACCGGTCAGTGGTACTGTGCCGCCGGGGGCTGCGATTCCCATCTCGGTGACGTTCGATGCGACGGCGTTAGGCGATTATGGCTCCTACACAAGTCATCTGCGCTGGCGCACAAATGATCCGCACGCGCAACCCTATGGGACTATGCGGTGCAAATGAACGTCCTGCCGCCGCCCCCGGTGCTTTCCATCGCCAAGACGACCGCCGTCTCCGACGTGGAGGTGGGGCTGGGGTTGACCTACACGTTGATCGTTCACAATGGCGGCGGACCGGCGACCGGAGTGACGGTTACGGATACGTTGCCGGCAGGGGCGGTCTTTGCCTGGGCGGATGGGGGCGGCGTCCTGAGCAACACCGGCGTTGCCGGTGTCCTCTGGAGCGGCCTGACCGTGCCCGCAGGTGGCCGTATCACACGGACGTATGGGGTCACCGTCACCTGCGTGCCCTCCGGCACTCCCCTGGTCAACGCGCGTTACGGGGTGTGGGCGGCCGAATGGCCCACGCCGACCTATGGATCGCCGGTCACTGTCACGGTGAAGTCCGATGGGGTGGTGGCTAACTTTACCCATACTGTGCCGTTGTTGGTTGATTGGCCAATCTCGTTCCAGAATCGCAGTTGGCATGCAACGGCCTATCGCTGGGATTTCGGCGACGGGGTCACCTCGACGCAGGCCGCGCCGACCCATATCTACACCCGCACCGGCTGCTACACGGTGACCTTGACCGCTTCCAACCTTTGCTCCACGGTGGCCTACAGTCAACCCCTGACGGTCGAGGACTATGGTTTGCAGTTGGCCCCGGTCTATGGTGCGCTGGCGGGACAGCCAGGCGAAACGGTGACCTACACATTGGGCGTGACGAACACCGGAACGCTCAGCAGCACGGTGAATCTGCGGCTGGGGACACACCTCTGGCCTACAGTCATCGTTTCGCAGTCTCTGAGAATGGGAACGGGAATGGGAACGGGAACGGTTTTGTTGCCGGGGAGCGGAACACCCTTCCTTGTGGCCGTGACGATTCCGACGGATACGCTGCCAGGCGACAGCGATGCGGTGACCATCACAGCAGTGGCCCATTCCGACCCCCGTGTGCCGCCGGCCTCGGCCGGGGCTCTCCTGAAGACGATGGTGGTCCCGACTTACCGCGTTTACTTGCCGATGGTGATGAAATGAAAGATAGCAAGCACACTTCCCAAAAGAAGAGCAGCATATGGCGGAAGATCAGCGCGATAGCAGCAGGGTTGAGCGCGTTGACCCTGGCCCCTTTCCGGCGGACGGGCGCTGGAGGCGGTCGTGCGTCCCTACCCACGGGCTGTGGCCG
>CAZXVB010000308.1:0-4074 GCA_964643875.1 uncultured Anaerolineales bacterium
AAACGTGAAACGTAAAGCGTGATCACGTTTTACGCAGCACAGCAAGAAAGGAAGATGGTGTCTATGGACGATTGAAGGCGCAAATGTAAGTGTGACAGAAGTTCGAGTTCAGAATCCAATTCAAATCCAGACAGGAGGTATAGAAATGCGTAAGAAAAGCGTACTGTTAGCAGGTGTGAGCCTGACCCTGCTGGTTGGGCTGATAGGAACGGTTGTGGTGTGGGCTCAGTCCGGCGCTAAGCGAGACCCACCTTACGCAGTCGCCCGAGCGCTGACTGAAGAGGAGGCAGCAGCTGGGGAGGAAATGGAGGTCCTCTATTTCGACAGCTTCGAGGAGGCGATGGATTTCATCGGCGCCGATCCAGACGACTTCCAGCCCCCAGTGTCTGGCGACGTGGATACTCAACATTGCGTCGTGCAGATCGAGCCCCTTCAACCGGGCCAGACGGCCTCCAAGGTGTCTGAACCTGTCTGCTTCGACAACTTCTCCGATGCGATCTTTGCCGCCACAGGAGGCGCGGTTCGCCTTCCGCCGTCTATTGAGCCAAGCGAGGTCACGGAGGACATGCTTGTGCCACCAGGGCCACGGAGCAGCACCGTCATTGGGCAAGACTATTCGGGGCCGAACTTCTCGGGTAGCACGTTGACATGGATTACCTCAAACCCCAACGGGTGCTTCGATGGCACCATCTATATGCAGCCAAGCATGCCTTCCGGTTGGGCTAACGTGGTCTCGTCAGCGCGGTCGTATCAAGGGTGCACACACTATTATCACTACGACTATCCCAATTACGGGGGTTCGGTGCTTGATTGTGGGTATTCGTGCTCAACTATGGGTGCGATGGACAACCAAACTGAATCGGAGAAATGGTGTCAGTCGTGTGACCCGTGAGAGGTTTCTCCACCGATGATGCCACCAATTTGCGCCCCCCAAAGGCTCTCAGGGGAATCGGTGTGACAGCATCATTCGCTGCGGTGAGCCACCCAGCAGCGTGGCACCTGGCGTCACCGATGGAGTTGTTATGCATGGCCGGGTCGTTGGCGCTGCGAGAGGAGGTGTCTATGGACAATTGAGCGTGATTGAGCGTGTGAATGAACCTGTATGACAGATGTCCGAACCTCAAATTCAATCAGACAGGAGGTGCTGAAATGCGTAAGAAAAGCGTGTTGTTGGTGAGTGTGGTGAGTGTGGGTGTTTTGCTCCTGGCAGGTGGATTGCTGGGGGGAGGTTCGAACAGAACTCAGGCGGCTGGCGGTGAACCCCTCAAAGTCATCCTGGAGCCCACCATTCACCCGGAGGGCTGGGCTGTGGAGCCGAGCGAATCAGGCGATCAAGGCGATGCGGTCAACGGCATTGTCCGTGGCCCCAGCGGCGAGACGGAGTATCGTTGTGTTGTCTTGCTGGAGCCCATTCAACCGGGAGAACAGTTCTCAAAGGTTGTGGAGATGGCCTGCTCTCGCGGTCCAATCGACTCCATCAACGGCGTCTCCCTTACCTACAGCTATCTGATTGCCAAGTTCTACGACTACACCAACTATGGAAATCTCCTGGTCGAGTACTACGGGGCTTCTCCCTGTTCCCCGACGGTCAGCTATGGCGTCCCCGACCTTCCTGACAACCTCGACAACAAGTTCGCGTCCGGGAAGGCGTACTCCAACTGCGACCGCATCTACGTTTACGACCGCAACAACTACACGCCCCCACAGTACGACTGCGGACCGAATTGCCCAACCTTCCACGCACTGAACGACGCGGTGAGCTCTTGGAGAGTTACCGATTGAGAGAAGCGCCAGGAATGACGTCCGAGCAACCCTGGCCCCCGCGTGGGCAGGGTTGCTACGTTCTCAGTGGAACGCTGCAGTTCAGGACTGACGGGAGCGTCACCACGGTGAACGAGACCGGGGAGGAGGCGAATGGACCCTGACGGTGACAGAACTGGTAGGATTCAATCCGGCGCAGCAGATCAAGTTGGCCGATAGCGGCGAAATTCGATAGAACTGTGGTGTTGAGGATAATGCTCATTGCCGTTCCTCGAAGAGCTCGCGCAATGCTTCGATCTCCTCCTTAGCCTCCAATGTCTTTCATCTGCGCCCAGCTGACACCGGCTAGGTTGGCCGCCTTGCCCAGCGAGATTCCCTCGGTCTGATAGCGGTGGACGGGAGCGACTTCCGCGCGCAACTGACGACGCGAGACGGCACTTCCTACGACCTGACCGGCTCGCGCGTGGCCGCGTTGATCGCCGCGGATAGCGACAATGTGGAGATCCAGGGGACGGTCGTTGCTCAGGTGGGGCCGTGGCGCTGGCAATTGGAGGTAACGGACTGGAAAATCGTCCCCCAGCGCGATTTTGAACAGTTGACTGGCGTCTTAACCGTAGAGGGCAGCGACACCTGGCTGGTGACCGACGAGGGCGAGCGCTACCGCCTGCCCAATCCACCCGATGAACTCAATAGCGGTGAGCGCATCCAGGTCTGTGCCGATGAACCGCTCGTCGTTGGGGAAGACCTGGCGTAGTGGATCCTCCACTCGCCACCCCCATCCGAAACGAAGGGCCAAGCCGATGCCTCTTCTGACGTGGATCCGTCGAGCCTGACCGGGAAGCAGTTTGTCGTGGAGAGTGTGGAATTGGTCTACTATGTGCCGCAGTCGCCATCGATGGAACCGATCGTCCAGCCTGTATGGATCTTCGAGGGCCATAACGCCGCCGGTACCGTCCACTTCGCCGCCCACGTCCAGGCCGTCACTGAGGAGTACGTCCAGGATGTCACGGTCACGGTGACCCCAGGCCAGACACCGGCTGCCCCGGCGGGCCAGTGACAGCCTTCGAACTGCCCGATGGCCTCGTCATCCACACCGTCAACGGCGAGCCGGTCGAGGGAATTCAGGCGCTGCAGTCGCAGTACCCCGACAAGACCGGCTGGAGCGATTGGCGCCCGGCATCACCGGGTGCAGTGCCTACGCACCTGGCACCGTGATAGGAGGGGTCTATGGATGATTGAAGGCGCAAATGTATGTGTGACAGAAGTTCGAGTTTAGAATCCAATCAGGAGGTGTTGAAATGTGTAAGGTAAGGTTCGTTTCAGTATTCGTGCTGCTGGCACTGCTGTTGAGCGCCAGCGTCTCGATGGCTCAGGAACCACCCTTAGTTTCCGCGACGTCACCAGGGGCTACACCCACCCGCTACCGCTTCGAGCAGGTGAACGAGGACATGGAGTACATCGTGCACGGTGAATTCGCGGGGGGTTTGACCCACGAGGTGTTTGAGTTCTCCGATGGGTCGGCATTTGAGAGATTGCTGACTCCTGACGCTGCCTATTGGCGTCGCCCTGATTGGGAAGCAGAGGCAGGATGGCACAAGGTAGAGTTGGAGCTGGTAGGGCCGCTGAATGCGTTGCTGACGCCATCTTACCTTCTGCAGATTGTCACCACGGCCAAAGCCGAGGTCCAGTACCTGGGCCAGGAGCATCTGGAGCACGTTGAAGGGGTGGTATCCAAGTACCGTTACCACGTCGCCGCTTCAGAAATCGGCCGCATAGTTCGCCAGTTCGGCTTCTCACCTGAGAGCAAGCCAGCTGGATTTCCAGGCTGTGAGATAGATCAGGAATATCTAGTCTGGATCGGCCAGGGAGACAGAGTGTACCAGATCGAGACGACACTCCATCTGGCAACGGGAGCTTTTACTCACTCGACAACGAGATATTTCGACTACGGAGCCCGTGACATCCAGGTTTCCCGACCGGAGGAGGCAATGCTCCCCCGGCCTGCGAAACAACCGCCATCACCGCTATGGTATGTACACCTCCACGGCAAGGGTTGGTGCGAATGGATACCGTGGGAGTTCGCAGCGGCCATTGATATGTGGGGCACTCCTATAGAACCGGGCTACGACTATGGCAACGATGCTTTCGATTGCTGCTATCCGGACCCAGTAAATGAGTGGGATCACGTTTGGGGGGAGTGCAGCGGCTACAACTATCGCTTGTTAGTGCCTAAAAGGGTGCTTACTTTGGGATGGTGTAGTGGCCACAATCCGTGGGACGCGGGGCACTACTACATGGTGGCCTGGATCGATT
>CAZXVB010000309.1:0-4060 GCA_964643875.1 uncultured Anaerolineales bacterium
AACTACCCAGTCGCTGCTCCCAGCCTCCGTCCCGGGGGCGTCCCATGCAACAAATATCCGCTCAGAATGAGGCGCTCTCGCTTACACCGCTCTCGGGGACGAGGGCTGAGAGTCTGAAACATCCACATCCAACCCTGCGGTGGGCTGAGTAGCAACCTGGTTTCTTTTACTTTGTCCAAACTCCAGACCGGAGGACCTATCTTGTGCCACGTCATCCATAAAGTGCACCTACTGGGCATTATTGTAGCCCAAATGCTCCCCCAGGTCAATTTTATGTTTTTCTCTGTCATGGTATAATCCTCTGCGGATCACTTCACTGCGTTACTCATCACAACATTGAGGAAAATGATGGTATTGATTACAGGCGCCACCAGCTTTGTAGGGCGAGCTGTGATGCAACGGCTGGCAGCCGATGGATGTCCGATGGCATGTCTATTGCGCCCTGCTCAACGAGAACAACGTTTGCCGTCCGGTATCCCTGTTTCTATTGTTTCTGCCGGTATGCGCGACATGCCGGCCTTGCGAGCCGCTATGCAGGGGGTCACGGCAATTGTCCACCTGACGGGAGAGGAGGACATAGACTACGGCGATAACTTACAGAACCATGTCGAGGATACCGCCAATTTATTGGCTGCAGCCAAAGAAGCGGATGTGCGGCGGATTGTCTACCTGAGTCGTTTGGGGGCCAATCGCGCTTCTGCGTATCCTATCTATCGTGCCGTCGGCGACGTGGAGGTATTGATCAGCAATAGCGATCTGGATTATACGATCTTGCGAGCGCCGATCATCTACGGTGAGGGAGATCAGTTTACCACCACATTGGTTATGCTGGCAAAGATGATCCCTTTCGTTTTCCCGATCCCCTCGGCGGAAAAATCCTGCTTTCAGCCATTGTCCGTCACAGATCTGGCCACCTGCATTACTGCGACCCTGGAACGCGATGACCTGGTACACAAAACGATCCCCCTGGGCGGGCCGGAGCACTTCACGTTCGAACAATTGGTACTCGAAGTCCTGAAAGCAGCCGGAGTGAAGAGGAAATTGGTCAGTGTACGGGTACCGTTCGTCGAATGGGTAGTGGCAATATTCGAAGCCCTTTTGCCCAGAAATCCAACCCCGTATCGCTGGTTGGATCTTTTGGCAACCGGCTGTGCGACGGATTTGCTCACCATTCCCCGTCACTTTGGTTTCGAACCGGGACGTTTATCATCCAATCTGGATTATCTACGCTTGCCACGTCCTTGGCGCAGGGATTTCCTACACTATATTTTTACAACGGACTGAATGGAAAATGGCAGGAGGCTTAGCTTGACTTTTAAATGTAGAGTCGCCTGACTTTGAACTCTAATTGGGAGGCATATGTGACACAAGAACGGATACTGGTGATCGAGGATAGTTTCGAAACACAACAATTGCTGGCAGAGCTTGTTCTGCAGCCTAATGGGTACACTCATCTTATGGCAATGGACGGAGAAGAAGGCCTACGGATGACTCTGGAGGAATCCCCCGACTTGATTGTGCTGGATATGTTGCTCCCCAAAATGAATGGGCTTGATGTATTGAAAGCTCTCAAACAACAAGACGTAGATATCCCGGTCATCTTTACCACCGTCCGCGAATCTGTAGAATTGGTCGTGCAAGCATTTCGACTAGGGGCCAGTGATTATGTCATCAAGCCCTTTGATCCGCAAGAGATGTTGGAGGCCATCCAACGGGTGCTTAGTGCCAGTACATCGCGGGAAGAACGGGATCAAGAGGTCCGCCAGATGGCAGATATCAACCAGCAATTGCGGCGCCAGTTGCAAGAGTTGAATATCCTCTACACCATTGGTCGCTCTGTCGCGTCACTGCGCGATCTCGATCCCATCCTCAATCGCGTTGTGGAGGTCGCCGTCTATCTGGCCGGAGCCGAGGAAGGGCTGCTGCTCTTATTGGACGAATCTGGCTCTGAGTTGTACTTGCGGGCGACAAAAGACGTTGACCAGGAAGCGCAGACAATGCGGGTGCCGGTGGAGGACACGCCAGCCGGGCGAGTTATTCAGACCGGACGTCCCGTCTTCTTGACGGGGGATCGGGCCAAGGTCGTCACGGGGTATTTGACAAAAGCCTTGCTCTATGTTCCTCTTCGAGCGCCGGATCAGGGAACTATCGGTGTGCTGGGGGTGATCAACCGGGAAAGTGATCGCACCTTTACTGAGCGGGACATCTTTTTGCTTTCAGCCCTGGCGGATTACGCTGCGGTCGCCATCGAGAACGCCCGTCTTTTCAAAGCCGTAAAAGCAGAACAGAGAAAACTGGAGGCGATCTTACAAGAAGCACAGGTTCCGATCATCGTTGTAGATGACAATTTGCGCATCCTGCTATGTAACGATACTGCCTGCCGGGTACTCTCTTTTTCGCATCGGGATCAATGGTTCCAACAAACGATTGGGAACGTGATCTCTAATCCCACTCTGCTGAGTTTACTCGTCGAGGCCAGCGATACTCATCGTGCTACCTGGGGCGAAGTTCCCATAGAGGATGGCCAAACATTCAATGTGCGGATTTCACCCGTCTCTGGTGTAGGGTATGTGTTGATGATGCACGATGTCACGTACTTAAAGGAACTCAATCGGGTCAAATCGGAATTTATTACCTCGATCTCTCACGATCTGCGCACCCCCTTGACGAGTATCCAGGGATATATCGAACTGTTGCCTCGAGCCGGTTCTTTAACCGCCCAGCAACAAGAGTTTATCTTGCGGGCCAGACACAGTATGGAATCCATCGCGCATCTTCTAAATACATTGTTGGATATGGACCGCTTGGAGACCAGCGACGATATGGAGATAGAACCCTGCAACCTGCTGAAGATCATCACGACCTCGGTAGAGGCATACATCCCTATTGCAGCCGAGAAACATCACGAATTGCGTTGGGAACCACCCGACCGGTTGTCGGTTGTCCCTGGAAACCCCTATCGGTTGCGGCAGGTGATTGACCACTTGCTCAACAACGCGATCAAATTTACGCCCCCAGAGGGATGGATATCGGTCAGCGCCAGGGACGACGATGGGCATGTCGTAGTCCAGGTGGCCGACAATGGGATCGGCATCCCGACAGCCGCACAGCCTTACATCTTCGACAAGTTCTATCGGGTTGAATCCAGCGAGACCATAGGCATTCCCGGTAGTGGGCTGGGATTGGCGATTGTGAAAGCGATTCTCGACAAACACAAAGGACGTATCTGGGTCGAGAGCCATCCGGGAATGGGGAGTGTATTTACTTTTGTTCTCCCGGCTATGAAAGCCCGGTCGCCAGAACCTCAAGAACAAACATTGTCTCCCTTGAGTCAACCTACCGGTGAAGACATCTGAGTTCGATTACGACTTGCCATCAGAATTGATCGCCCAGACGCCCCTGGAACCGCGTTCGGTTTCCCGGTTGATGGTGTTGAATCGCGCCTCCGGTGACATCCTCCACCGGCGCTTTTACGACCTACCGGATCTTTTGCGACCAGGAGACTTGTTGGTGCACAACGAAAGTCGGGTCATCCCAGCCCGTCTCTTTGCCCAGAAAGCGACCGGTGGCCGGGTGGAGATGCTGCTCCTGCGACCACGAGACGATCTGACCTGGGAAACGTTGGTACATGGCAAGCGCGTTCGCGTGGGAACCCGCTTAACGCTGCTCGATGCCCCCGATGGTGCCCCCACCGATGCACAAGCAGAGGTGCTCGAAGTCGGGGAACGAGGTTTGCGCGTCCTCCTCTTCAACAAGCCGGTACTGCCATTGGCGAAGCAGGTGGGGACAACGCCGTTGCCTCCCTATATTCACACCTCTCTGACCGATCCGGAGCGGTATCAGACAGTTTACGCCCGCACACCGGGGTCGGCGGCTGCTCCTACAGCCGGGTTGCACTTCACGCCAGATTTGTTGTTGGAGCTGCGGGAGAAGGGGATTCAGTCGGCGTTTGCCACTTTGCACATTGGATTGGATACCTTTCGCCCGGTGCAAGAGGAACGAATCGAGGACCACCGGATACACACGGAGTACTGCCGGCTGACGCCGGAGGTAGCCGAAC
>CAZXVB010000310.1:0-4052 GCA_964643875.1 uncultured Anaerolineales bacterium
TTTCACTACCCGACATCTGAACGCAGATGACGCAGATTCACCGCAGATTGACACTGATTTGACCGGATTCGTCTTTGGATCTCTATTTCAGAACAAAAAGGGTCAGGAGTAGAAAGATGCGAGGTATCACTGTTGTAACAAAAACAATCGGAACGATCAAAATACGTAAAGCTTTCGAGGCGCTATTGCTCAGCGCCCTGATAGCCGTCTCGATGGTTGGTTGCGGCACATCTCCGCAGGCCACGACGCAACCTACAAAGCGCCTGGTGTATGGATTGACGCTGAACCCCTCCGGCATTGATCCACACATCAACGCTTCCTCGGAACTGGGCATCCCGCTGACATCCGTCTACGATACGCTGGTGTATCGAGACCCGGAGAGCGGGACCTTTGTGCCCGGCCTGGCAGAACGCTGGGAGGTCTCCGACGATGGGCTGGTGTACACATTTTACTTGCGAAAGGGGGTCGTCTTCCACGATGGCACGCCGTTCGACGCTCAGGCCGTGCAGTTCAACCTGGAGCGGATCACCGATCCGGAGGTCGGCTCCCAAAAGGCGCGTTTTATGCTTGGCCCGTACGAGCGTACGGAGGTCGTGGATGAGACAACCGTCCGGCTGCTGCTGAGTGCCCCATTCGCTCCTCTCTTGGATTCGCTAAGCCAGGTTTACCTGGGGATGGCTTCGCCTACGGCTGTGCAAAAGTGGGGCAGTGAGTATCAACTGCATCAGGTGGGAACCGGGCCGTTCACATTTGCGGAGTATGTGCCGGGCGATCATCTGCTGCTGCGCCGGAACCCCGACTATGCCTGGGGTCCATCGGTGTACCGACACTCCACAGCCCAGGTGGACGAGATCGAATTCCGCTTTTTCACCGATCCGGCCACCCGTTCCCCTGCCCTGGAGACCGGCCAAGTGCATATTATGGGGGAAATTCCCCCCCAAGATGCAGCCCGCCTCCAGGATGCCCCGGCATTCCGGATCGAGCAAGTGCCTATCCCCGGCGTCTCTCTGATGTTTTTCTTGAACACGACACATCCTCCTCTGGACGATGTGCGGGTACGGCAGGCGCTGGTGTACGGCACAGACCGACAGGCGATCATTTCCGCCGTGTTTCGGGATACGTCACCGGTCGCGTATGGCCCCCTGGCGGCCAACACACTCGGCTACGATGCGACAGTTCGGGCGTATTACCCATACGACCCGAATCAGGCCGCGGCCTTGCTTGCAGAGGCCGGTTGGACCGATCAGGATGGTGACGGCGTGCTCGACCGGGGGGGGATCCCGCTGACACTGGATATGGTGCTGATGGGATGGGGATATATGCCGGAGGTCAGCCAGTTGATGGTGGATCAATGGTCTCGACTGGGCATTGCGGTGGAGAGTCGGGTAGTGAGCTATCCGGAGGCACTCTCCATCGCCGACGCAGGCACGTATCACTTGATCCCCTTCAACCTGTCTGGAAGCGACCCGGATATTCTGCGTAAGTTTTTCCACTCCCAGGGTAGCTTCAACTGGGCCAAGGCGGGCGACGCCGAACTGGATAGTTGGTTGGAGGAGGCAGCTCGCATATCAGATCCCGAACAACGGTCGGTGTTGTATAGTCAGGTGCAGCATCGAGTGATGGATCAGGCGCTGGTCATCCCGGTACGGGATTACGTCAATCTGAACGGTGTGCAAGCGCAGGTCGAGGGGTTGCGTTTCGATTCTCAGGGGTGGTTCCCCTGGCTGATTGACGTCACGCTCTCGTCAGATTGACGCAGACTGATGTAAACTGATGTGGACGGATGTGGACTAATGTAGACTGATGTGACATAGAGGGCAACCGAATCACAAAGGTAGCCCCCATCGGCTCCCACGCAGGATGTGGGAGCCGATGGTGTCTGTGGGGAGTAGGGGGAAATGCATTGTGTTTAGCGTCGTGATACGTAGACTGCTGGAGACAGTCTTTGTCCTCTGGCTGGCGGTGACGCTTTCCTTCATCGCCTTACAGTGTGCCCCTGGGGACCCGGCGCAGGCGCTGTTGGCGGCCTCCGGCGCAACCAGCGAGGAGATCGCCGCCCGACGGGCACAGTTGGGACTTGACGATCCGCTACCGGTACAGTATGGTCGTTATCTGTTCGACTTGCTCCGGGGAGACCTGGGGGAGTCCTGGCTCCATGGCCGCGCGGTGGGGCGGATGATCTGGGAGCAGCTTCCCCCAACTGTGGAGTTGGCAGTGGCAGCCACCTTGGTGGGCATCGGGCTGGGGACGCTGTTGGGTGTGTTGGCCGCTATTCGGCAATCGGGATGGGTGGATATCATCACGACAGCCCTGGCGGTTGTGGGCCTCTCCACGCCGACCTATTGGTCGGGATTGCTGGTCATCCTGGTGTTTTCCTTGCATCTCCGGTGGTTGCCGGCCACAGGGGAGGGTGGGATACGGCATCTGCTCCTCCCGGCCGGTGTGTTGGGGTTCGCACTAGCCGGTTCGATTGCCCGGGTCGTCCGCGTGCAGGTGCTGGAGGTATTGCGCGCTCCCTTCGTGCTGGCCGCCCGGGCCAGAGGGCTGCCGGCCTGGCGGGTCATCTGTGTCCACGTGCTGCGGGCTGCAATGGGGCCGGCCCTGGCCGTCACGGCGCTCCAGTTGGGCTTTTTGTTGAGCGGGGCGGTGGTAACCGAGTCCGTCTTCGCCCGGCGCGGACTAGGTCAATTGACCGTGCAGGCGATCTTGTGGCGGGACTTGCCGGTGGTGAGGGGCGTGGGCGTGGTCAGTGCCCTGGCCTATGCGTTGACCGGTCTAGGGGCGGACCTCCTGCAGACTTGGCTCGATCCGCGCCTGCGATAGGATGAGAGGAACCGGGATAGCTACCGATGGATTCGGGCAAGAGGTGGTATGATTGATTGGGGGCGTTCCAAATCTCGCTCTGGGGATCGTCACCTGCTCGTCTGGGTAGCCTTGGGGTGGTTGGGATTGGTGATGCTGAGCGCATTGTTAGCCCCTCTGTGGGTGTCCGAGGGGGATTTGTCCGCCCATCCGACGCAGGCATTGTTGGGGCCACGACCGGGGAACCCGTTGGGTACCGATTTTCTGGGGCGGGATGTGTTGCTCCGATTAGTATGGGGCGGACGGTTGACACTGTTGACAGGCTTGATAGGCGTTGGATTGGCGGTAGGATTGGGCCTGCCGGTGGGCTTGGCGGCCGGCAGTCTGGGGGGATGGGTAGATCGGGTATTGATGCGAGTGGTGGATGCGCTGCTCTCGTTCCCCGGCCTGTTGCTGGCGATGACGGTAGTGGCGATAATGGGAGCAGGGATAGAATCGGTGGCGCTGGCAGTGGGCTTGGCGGCGGCTCCGTCGTATGCCCGTTTGACGCGCAGCCTCACGCTGGAGGTCCGCGTTCAACCATACGTGGAGGCCGCCCGGTCGGTGGGATGTTCACCCTGGCGAATCGTCGTCCGACATATCCTGCCCAATACAGCCCCGGCCTTGGTAGCTTTCGCGGCCACCCAATTGGGATGGGTATTGCTAAACGGAGCGGCACTCAATTTCCTGGGGGTCGGCGTTCCCCCTGGTGCACCGGAGTGGGGCGCGATGTTAGCCGAGGGACGTCCATACCTGCGGGAGTCGCCCTGGAGCAGCTTGTTCCCCGGCATGGCATTGACGTTGACGGTGCTGGCAGCCAATTTAGCCGGCGACAGTTTGCAGCGTTGAAACTTATGCCGCCAACTCATCCAGCTCGGCAGCTACGTACTGCTGGACTTCAGTTGCCGTTGGGAGAGTCAGCACGTGGTCAGCAATGCGCCGGGCCTGAGCAGTATCCAAGGCACGGATCAGGGCTTTGGCAACCGGGATGACGGCCGGGGTCATACTGAACTCATCTAATCCCATTCCCAACAGGATTGGGATGGCCAGCCGTTGCCCCGCCATTTCCCCACACACTCCCACCCATATGTCGGCTTTATGGGCAGCCTGGATCGTACGGGCAATTAGCCGCAGGACGGCCGGATCGAGGGGGTTGAACAAGGCCCCCAAACGCTCATTACCTCGGTCACAGGCCAGCGTGTACTGGGTCA
>CAZXVB010000311.1:0-4035 GCA_964643875.1 uncultured Anaerolineales bacterium
GCTTCGCGCCGAAAACCCAGGAAAATCTGTGTTTTTCTGCGTTAATCTGCGTCCCCCAAAAAGCGTGTCGGTAATGAATCGCTAACAGAAGTAACCTGAGCAGTTACGACGATACGATGAAGGGGCCGGTTTTACGACCGGCCTCTTCGTTTTTGTGGGCACAGCCCGCCCCACCGGGTTGTTATCGGCAAACCAAGATAGGCTGCACCTCCAAATCGGTGGTGTAACTTCTACGATTGTCGTTCGTCATTACAGAAGAAAACAACGCAAGGGAAAAGGGGGGCAATGTGGATTCGTGGGGTAAGCCAGCCTCCCGCAGGTTCATACAGGCTTGGCCGACGCAGAAACTGCGGCAAACGGGGCAGTTTACCAGGGATCAGGCGTCCTCAACCTGCGGGAGGCTCGTCCCTACCCTTCGAATCCGTATAGAGCCGGAAAAACAAACAGAACGCATTCGTAAGGAGACGGGGAGATGAAACCACACACGAAGTGGATCGGCGGCACGGCTCTGATCGCTATCTTGGCGATCTTGGTCTTCCTACATGGAACCTGTATCTGGGAAGAGCGATCCGGTGGGGAACAACATCCTTATAACCCATCGGAGATACCGGCGTCGTTGACGTGCCGGGAAGTAACGGGTCCTTTGCCGACGTGGCGGAATTGGGGCCGCTCGTGGACGCGCTCCGCCATCCTCCGTAACGGCCTGGTGAGCGACGAGGATCGTCTGTGGATAGCGACGAATCAAGGTGTGATCCGTCTGAATTTGCGGACATGGCAATGTGATCTGTTCCGGTCAGCAGCTGGACGGTCGTTGGCGGGGGCGTTTCCTCTCTTGCCCGACGGTCAGGGCGGGCTGTGGGTAGGCGTGAAGGGCGAGGTCCTGCGTTTTACCGACGACCAATGGATGCTGGCCTACCTGATCCCACCGGACCATCCTAGGGATGTGTTCACCCTGGGGTATGGGCGGACGGGGAGCCTGTGCCTGGAGTTGCGTGGAGTAGGTTGGCGATCCGTACCCTGGGTCGAGAGGACCTGCCTGGCAGGTCACCGATTTCCACTACAAAACACGCCTTTCACGGGTCCCTATCGTTATGGGGACAGTTTGTTCACCGGATGCGGTCTGTGGAAACGGGCCTACAGCGCTCATCTCAGTTACGCCACGCCGGAGATGTGTATGTGGTTGCAGGCGATCCTCTACCCGGAGCAGTGGCAGCGGATCGCAACTGTATCGCCGGAACGAGGCGAGGCCTGGATGGCGGAGCGGAGTCAAAGCGGCGTAGAATTATACCATTGGAGCAACAACTTTGCTGTATCGTCCAAGATACCCTATCAAGATGTGCATGCGTTGGCCGTGGATCCAGTCTATGGAGGCGTCTGGATGACCACCGAGTCGGGCCTGCTTCACGTCGAGTGGAATGGAGCAAGGCAAACACCTGGGAAAGGGGCCGTTTCCATTCTCCCACGACCGACGATGGGGACTGATCTTTCACCTTTGGCAACGCCGCCAGCCCGCTTTTCTGCCACAACATTCACTTTCCACCCACTGAACTTGGGAATTGGCAATTATCCTGACTACAGTTACGTCTCTGGAATGACGGTGGGCCAGGATGGAGTGGTATGGGCTGTGGTGAGGGGCCGTCTGATGTGGTATGACGAGAGCCGTCGGAGGTGGGTAGTGGTGGCTTCTTTCACCCACCAGTCTCCTGTCATCGCAACGGATCCGAGTGCCGGCATCTGGATGGCGGTTCAGGGGGAGTTGCATCACATACGCCTTCGAGAGGAGCGAGCCGACGGTGACGGCAAAAGCAAAGTCGAGTCGCAGAGTTGGCCACTGCCGACTAACGACTATTGGGACAGGCCCACTGCTATGTTGGCGGAGGAAAACTGCCGTGTGTGGATTGGGACACTTCAACATGGTGTGTGGGTCGCTTCCTGGCCTTCTACCACTCTTTCCTCCACCTCCATTGCGTGTGGTCACCGGGAAGGGTCGGTCGTTTGGCATCGCTTCACGGTCACGGATGGTCTGGGCAGCGAGTGGATCACCGCGCTGGCACGAGGGCCGGATGGCCATATCTATGCCGCTCACCACGCCGGGGTCAGCACTTTTGATCTCCACCAAGAAGTCGAAAATGGACGCTGGATGACACTCCCGGGCAGCGAGCCTGCGACCGGATGGGCTAACGTGTTGGCCTTTGACCCTCCTCACTTGGGTGGCGGGGTGTGGGTTGGCTATCACCATAGCGGGCCGGTCATTCTGCGCCATCGCCAGAATGGACGCTGGGTGGATTTCTATGGTGATGACTTATACCCTGGATGGGGGCTTGAGTCGGTGGGGGCGATATGGGTGGAAGGCGATGGGAGTCTGTGGGTAGGGAGTACCCACGGATTGTGGCATGGAACGAGAACGGAAGCAAAAGCGGAAACGATTGCAGGCAAGTCTAGCGTGTATCAGTGGGATAGAATCGAGGATGAAATTGTCGTCCATAATGTGTGGACGTTACTTCGAGATACACAGGGGAGAATCTGGGTAGGAGGAGAGGAAGGTCTGGCAATGCGGGGGGAGGCCAGACCTGGCCGCGAGTTGGCCGATGATTGAGTGATTGATAGTTCTTGACAGCGGGTAGGTTTCCGTTCTCAGACTTTCCGCCGCTTCCAACGCCCTATTCGGAACCAAATGGCTAACAAGAGCCCGTTGGCTACATTGGCCAGGGTGCGCGCCCACCAGATACCGGTGAGGCCCAAGCTCGTCCAGCGTGAGAGGATCAGGGACAGGGTTGTTTCTATTCCCCACAGTGTGAATAAGTTGATCATCATTGCGGGCACGGTGTCGCCGGCACCGTCGAAACTTCGCGCCAGCACGATCCCCAAAGCACTGGCAATCAGCGAAGGAGCGACAATACGCAAGGCCGTGGCCCCGATCTCCACCACCTCTAACGTGGGATCGAAGATATGGATCAGCGGGCGGGCAAAGACAAAGAGCAGCATAGAGAAAGCGGCCATATAGGTGGCTCCATAGGCGCTTACCCACCAGGCACTGCTTTCGGCTCGCTTCGGCTGCTGAGCACCCAGGTTTTGACCTACCAGTGTGCTGGCGGCATTGGCCAGACCAAACCCCGGAATCAGTACGATCAGCAGGAGACGATTGGCCACCCCGTACCCGGCGGTGGCAAAGGTACCAAATGCTCCCACCAGCCCAATGATCACCAGGCGGGAAGACGACCGCAAAAACATCTGGACCGTGCTGGGCAACGCAATGCGAATGATGCGTCCCATCACGGGGAAATCTGGCCGTAGGTCTCGTGGATTGATGTGGATACGCGCCTTTCCGCTCAGGAGGATGAGCGTTTGCCAGAGTAGACCGGCACCGAAGCCCACTACATTGGCCCAGGCCGAACCCGTTACTCCCAAAGCCGGCCATGGCCCCCAGCCGAAGATCAGGATCGGCTCCAGTACGACGTTGACCGCTGTAGCCAGGAATAACACCCGCATAGCAAGTTGGGCCTCCCCCGCGCCGCGCAGCAAAGCGTTGATCACAAAGACGAGCACCACGGTAAACAATCCCCCCAGGATCACGCGCAAGAAGGAAATCCCCAATGGCAACACAGTGGCATCTGCGCCCAACAATTTCAGCAAGGGGCGCGCCAGCAGCAAGGCGGGGATAGACAGTGCAAACGAGACGCCAAGTCCCAACAGGATCGTTTGCCAGACTGCGTGTGAAGCGGCATCGGCGTCTTTTTCTCCGATGCGCCGCGCCACTACGGCCAGCCCGCCAATACCCAACCCGTTGGCTAGACTGTTGAATACCCAGCGGATCGTGATGCTAATCGTCACGGCTGCCAGGGCATCTGACCCCAAACGCCCGACCCAGTAGGTATCCAGCAATTGGGTCACATTCTGAATGCCGGTCTCTAGGATCATAGGCCCGGCCAGGTACCAGATATTGCGATGTAAATTGCCACTGGTCAGATCGCGTCCGGCGGCTTCACTACCCGACATATTGATCGGTAACCCTCCCGCAGGTTTGAAATTACGTCA
>CAZXVB010000312.1:0-4033 GCA_964643875.1 uncultured Anaerolineales bacterium
AATGGCAACCTGCGGGAGGGTTGCCCACTTTCCAACTGAAATGAAACGCACCCCTCCAATTACCTTGATACGTCTCGATGCTCTTTGCCCTCCGGTGCCTCGCCGAACTGAAGTTGGCGAATCGCGCTGATAGCCGCTGCGATCTGCTTGGTCAGAGGTTTCCAATCGATCCCCACGATCTCGAAATGGTGTTGGGCGATTGGCAGAAAGAACTTATGACCAGGCGCTCCGGCGACTGCCTCAGCGATGCCTGTTGTGATCTCCCCCATCATTGCATTGGGCACCACAGCTCCAATCGGAGCAATGATGTAGTCGGCTTGACCGATGGAGACGCGAATTGCATTCTCTCCGCTGGCCCCGCGCGTAGCGCGGGCTTGCATCATACGCTGGGTCGCTACTGCGTTGCTCCCCAAGGCCCAAATTTCCACATCCAGGGGCAACTCCGCCCGCAATTGTGTCACGATCTGGGCCCCAATACCTCCCCCCATGCCATCTATGACTGCAATGATCATTTCACACCTACATCAAACCGTGCCGGGTCAACAACTCGGCATCGTTCAACACTGTGGCCGTGGGGCCGTCCGCCACCACACGTCCATTGTCCAACACCACTACCCGCGGGCAGACTTTCTCCACCATGGGGATGTCATGGGTGGCGATCACCATCGTCTGGGGTAGTGTGCGCAGCAACCCGATCAACCGCCGGCGGGTGCGCGGATCGAGGCCGGCGGACGGCTCGTCCAGCGCCAGGACGTCCGGCTGCATCGAGAGAACTGTGGCGATGGCGGCCCGTTTCTTCTCCCCTAGACTCAAATGGTGGGAGATACGATCCTCGAACCCCTCCATCTCGACCTGAGCCAGCGCCCACGCGACTCGCCGGCGGATCTCCTTCTCCGGCAAACCGACATAAAGCGGGCCAAATGCCACATCATCGAAAACCGTTGGGGAAAACAACTGATCGTCGGGGTCCTGGAATACCAGCCCTACCTGAGCACGAATGTGCGCCAGGTGAGGATCGGACACCCGCCGGCCCATCACATACACCTCCCCTTCCCCTTGCAAGATGCCGTTCAGGTGCAACAACAGAGTGGATTTGCCGGCCCCATTGGGGCCAACCAAGGCGATCTTTTCCCCCTGCTGAATGCGTAGGTTGACGTCGTGCAATCCCGGCCGGCCATCTGGATAGGCAAACGAAACGTGCTGCAACTCGATACAAACCGACTCCATATCTTCACCTGCCCCAGTATCCCAATATCCAGATGCCCATCAACCCCAGGACAAAGGGCAGGGAAAGCCAAAGATCGCGGGGTTGCCAGGTCAGGCGATGCATCGAACGCACCTCTCCGTTGTACCCGCGCGCCACCATCGCGTGATAAATGCGCTCACTCCGCTCGATGCTGCGTAGAAACAAACTCCCCGCCATCCCACCGGTTACCCGTGCCCGCCACAGGAGATTGCCGCCTCCTCTCCCGTTGGGGTCGCCGCTGCGGGCCGATCGGGCGCGCAGCATTCGCAGCGCCTCGTCTCCAATGACGAAGATGTACCGATAGGTGAACCCGACGATGGCGACCAAGACCTGGGGCAACCCCAGGCTGCGCATTGCCTGGAGTAACAGCGGGAACGGCGTCGAAGCGGTCAATACAATTGCCATCTGTACCGATAACCACGATTTCAGCAGGATGGTGACGAACCGCACCACGCCGGCATCGGTCAACCTCACATTCCAGGAGAAGACGTGAGCCGAGAGCCAGGGCCGCCCCGGTTCCGTGAAGAGCACCGTAATCGCTGCCAACGCGAACGGCAGAACGACGATGGACCGCCGTTGCACCCACCCTACCCCCAACCGAGAAAGGAGCACGAACCCCCACACCCATGCCGCCAGAAAAGCGTAAGCCAACCAGGCCCCATCTGGCATTACCGCCGTCGTCAGGATGAACAGGAGCGTCAGGGCCAGCTTCACCCGCCCATCCAGGCAATGGATCACGCTGGCCCTTTCGGAGTATGTATCAAGTACGTGGATATGCATGCCCGCCAGCAGCCCCCTACATCACGCCCGTCGGGGCCTGCTCAGGAAGACGATACGCTGCGTCGAGAACGCATCGCCCCCACTCCAAATGCAAGCCCGGCGACGATCACCGTGCCCACCACCCCGGCGACAATCGTCGCCACGGCCTCGTTCGAGATGCCGGGAAAGACGTAGTCTGGGATGATTTCATAGGGCGCATCCTGGGCTGCGCTGATGAACCCGTGGTCCTCGGCCACCCGCTCCAGGCCATCTGGGTGAGGCGATGCCAGGGGAGCCAACAAAGTCAGTGCCAGCGCCACGCCCAGCCCGACGACTACCCAGCGCAGGCTGTCCGCTGTTCGGGTCGGCGTCGGCTGCTGGAAAATGAGATCGCGCCTTGCGGCGAGCACGAAGGCCAACGCTCCAACTGTGATCAATCCCTCGCCAATACCGATCAGCACGTGTACGCCGGCCATCGCCGGGAGGGCCACCGATAGCGGAGATGTCCCGGAGAAGGCCAGTTCGATGGAGCAGGCTACAGCCGCGGCCACGACCGACCCCCAGGCGGCCGCAAAGCCACCCGCCAGCACTCCCCACCGCCGTCCACCAGCCAGCAAGCGGACTCCCTGATAGATAGCGTAGCCAACCAGTGGCGCGATAATGGCCATATTGGTGATATTGGCACCCATCACCAACAACCCTCCATCCTGAAACAACAACGCCTGAATCCCCACCACCGTGGTCATTGTCAGGATGGCGGCCCATGGCCCCAACAGAACTGCCGCCAGCGCGCCCCCCACCAGGTGCCCGGAGGTCCCACCGGCGACGGTGAAATTCAGCATTTGAGCCGCAAAGATGAACGCGGCCGACACGCCCATCAATGGAACTTGTCGCTCTCCCAGAGAGCCCCGGGTACGCCACAGGGCCAACCCGACCCCTAGGATTGCCAACAACCAACAGAGCAAAGCAACGCTCAGATTAAGAAACCCGTCCGGAATATGCATCATAACCGGCGCGGGAACCACACGACTTGCCAACATGACTCAACCTCCTGATGACATCATTGTAGCGCTCCGGAATTAAGAACGTCCCCATTCACCCGTCAACCTGCCCTGTTGGTCGGATCGCCAAATCCGGTGAAGCCGGGCCGCATCACATAGGGATGGTCATCATTCCGGAAACACTTGACCCGATTTCAACTCTCAACTCATTTCAATAGATCGGTCACGATCATCGGCAATCTGGTTCCGGCGCTTCAGGCCGGCTACTCGGTTTTCTCTCTCGATGTGCTACACTCAGCACATAAGCCGTAGATGGCAAAATGGGGCGGGCTGCACACAAACCCATACGCTGCCTCGATGTGCCGAAACAGCGGCTCGAAGAAGGCCACATCGGCATCCAAGACGTGCCCACACTGTCGGCAGACCAGGTGAATGTGCGGCCCATGGGCCGCTGTTGCATAGACCACCTGTCCACCGCCCAGGTCGGCGCGACTGGCTAACCCCTCCTCAACCAACAGATCGAGGGTGCGGTACACAGTGGCAATATTGACGGCATGGGTGCGTTCTTGAAGGGCGGCATACACCTCTTCGGCCGTCATATGCCGCTGCGCGTGGGCGATTACCTCAATCACCATTTCTCGTTGCGGCGTGACCCGGTATCCACGCTGTCGCAGCGCGGTAATGAAGCTGTGACAATGGGGCATATTTTCTTCGATATGAAATCCTGTTGTGGCCGGTTCCCGACCCGCGCCACGGCTTTCTTCGGCGCGTATGGCGCGGTCAGGGAGCTAGCCATAGCCCCCTGCCGTGCCCTTATTGCAATCAATTGCAACGGCAACAATTATACAGAAAAACCTGTAAAACGTCAATAAAATGGACTCTACACGGATTCAAGGGGTAGGGACAAGCCTCCCGCAGGATGAGGACACCTGATCCCCGGTAAACTACCCCATTTGTTGCAGTTTCTGCGTCGGCCAAGCCTGTATGAACCTGCGGGAGGCTGGCTTCCCCCACGAATCCACGTTGA
>CAZXVB010000313.1:0-3992 GCA_964643875.1 uncultured Anaerolineales bacterium
CTACATCGGCCCGTGGGACAGGCTTTCTAGCCTGTCAGCAGCCTGGAAAGGCTGCTTCTCCACCAAAATTCTCAAGTACTGATAATCAGCACTCCGCTACCTTTCGATGAAACGATAGGGTATCACTCGATATGAACCTAACACGAAGAGAATGGATCAAACTGCTCGGTGCTACACTCATCGGCGCGGCGTTGCCTCCCCTGCCGCCTTACAGCCAGCGTGCCCGCGTCCAAGCCCGCGTTGGGCGGATCACTGCCGTAGGGGTCACGGCACACGCGGAGCCAGATGCTTCGACGCCCGTCGTGCGACGCTATCGTTACAATGACATCGTCACCTACTTCGAGGAGATTGAAGCGGAGGGGCCAAACCCGCACAACCCGATTTGGTTCCGAGTAATTGGAGGGTACATCTACTCCTCTTTTGTACAGCCGGTCGAAATATTCCTCAACACGCCCATCCAACATATTCCCGAAAGCGGGCTATGGGGAGAAGTGAGTGTGCCGTACACCTACTTGCGGATAGCCCCTTCCCCGCAAGCCCCCCACAGCTACCGCCTGTACTACAGCTCGACGTACCACATCGCCGAGGCAGTATGGGGGGAAGATCACCACCTGTGGTATCGCCTCCGCACTGCCCCCCGCCACTTCGTCCCAGCAGCCCACATCCGTCCCATCCTGCCGGAGGACCTGACCCCGATCTCCCCACACGTGCGTGACAAACGGATCGAGATATCGTTGGCCGACCAGTTGTTGACTGCCTTCGAAGGGAAGCGCGTTGTGCTGCAGAGCCACATATCCGGTGGAACCGGCGGAAATCGAGCCACACCCGTTGGGGAATACCGCATCATCTTCAAATCCCCTTCGCGCCACATGGTGGGCGAAGGGTACGATCTGCCTGGCGTTCCATTTGCCTCCTATTTCTGGGGAGCCGTGGCGATCCACGGAACGTATTGGCACAACGATTATGGCCGTCCCCGCAGCCACGGGTGCGTCAACGTGCCGTCGGACGTGGCCCGTTGGATCTACCGCTGGACCCGGCCCACCGTGCCCTACGATGAGGAGGGGTTGCGGGTCGAGGATGGAGGAACGCCTGTGCTCGTCTCTACTGAAAGGCTCTGAGAACTTGTTTGGAGACGCCGGTAATGAGCTTCGACCGGAGACCTCGCCCAACGGCGGGGAGACTCCCGCTCGCCGCAGGTCTCCCGACCGAGGCGAACGGGGGGCAAGCAGACCGCGATGGACCAAGGGATGAACGAAGAACTGCGACAGCGATTGCGTGAATTGGGGGTGATAAAAGGAGTGCATGCCCTGGCTGCGCGCCCACCACATCCCCGTTTTGCCATCGAAGACCTGGTCGAGGGCACATTCCATACCACTTCGCACGGCCGGTGTTTCGTCGCCGAGCGCCACTTCTCCACCGACCATCGGCACGGCAGGATTCCCCTCTCGGCATTCCTGGACCTCCCTTCGGCATCGGTGGAACGGATGACTGGCAACACCGACCCGGCACAAAAGAAACCAGACCCTCACCGGAGCGTCTTCGTAGATACGGAGACCACCGGACTTTCCGGAGGGACAGGGACGCTGGCTTTCGTGGTGGGGCTGGCTTTCTTCGATGCCGATGGATTCCACATCTACCAGTACTTCCTACGCGATCCCGGCGACGAACCGGCGATGATCGCCAGGCTGGCCGAGGAACTCCCAACGTTTGAGCTGCTCGTCTCGTTCAACGGGCGAGCCTTCGACATTCCGATCCTCGAAACCCGATTCGTTCTGAACCGCCGCCCTCCCCCGACGACTATGCTTCCTCATCTGGACCTGTTGCCGCCGGCCCGGCGGCTATGGCGTCATCACCTGCCATCCTGCAACCTGGGAACCATCGAGCGGAAAGTATTGGGGGTTATACGCGATCAGACCGACGTCCCCGGTTACCTCATACCTTCTCTCTACCGCGATTACCTCCGCACCGGCGATGCCCGCGATATGCAGCGGGTGCTTTACCACAACGCGGTGGACATCCTCAGCCTGGTGACGCTGGCCGTCCGGATTAGTCAAGCGGTGGGCGATCCGGACGGATGGGATGAGGCTGCCTTGTCCGGTGCGGAGTTGTATGGCCTGGGACGCTGGTATCAGGCCCAATCCTGCCCGGAACTCAGCGAACGAGCCTGGCGGGCAGCCCTGCGTGCCGATCTCTCTCCCCCGCTCCGCGCTCGGACGCTCAGCGACCTGGCCCTGCTCCTCAAACGCACCGGGCGGCGTGATGAAGCTTTCGCCTATTGGCAACAATTGGCCCTGGAGTCAACTGACGACGTCACGGCCTACGTCGAACTGGCGAAATATTTCGAGTGGTATATGGGCGATCCCGCCCTGGCCGCCCGCTGGACCCGGGCCGGCATCGCCCTGGCCGAAGGCTGGTGGGATGGAGAGCGCCGGGAGGTCACTCTGGCCGAGCTGCGTCACCGGTTGAAACGGCTGCAACGCAAGGGAGCGCCGTAAGTCCTCCATCAAACCGGCGGAGAGACGGACCTACGGGAGCGGCTCGAACCGGGCCGTAAAATGCCGCAATAGCCGGGGGGCGAAGACGTATCGCAATCCGCGTATCTCCTCCCGCTTTTCGTAGAGTGCCCGGCACACCTCCACTACGTAGTCGAGGTGGGCCTGGGTGTAGACCCGGCGGGGGATGGCCAGGCGCACCAACTCCAAGTCCGGGTAAACCGTCTCGCCGCTCTCCGGGTCTTCGTAGGCAAACATCACACTGCCGATCTCGACCCCCCGAATGCCACCCTCCAGATACAGCGCACAGGTCAGCGTCTGGCCGGGTAACTCGGATTGGGGGATGTGCGGCAGGAATCGCTTCACATCCAGGTAAACGGCGTGTCCGCCGGCCGGCTCTAAAATGGGAATTCCCTCTTCGAGCAGCCGATCAGCCAGGTACTGGGTGTGGGCCAGACGGTAGGCCAGATACCGCTCGTCCAGCCCCTCCCACAGACCCCGCGCCATCGCCTCCAAATCCCGTCCGGCCAGACCACCGTATGTGGGGAACCCTTCGCGGACGATCAACTCCTGACATACCCGTTGATACAACTCTTCGTCGTTCATCGCCAGGAACCCGCCGATGTTCACCAGCGCGTCCTTCTTGGCCGACATAGTGCATCCATCGGCGTAGGAGAACATCTCGCGGGCGATCTCCAGCACCGGCGTGTTGGCATAATCCGGATCACGCAATTTGATGAAATATGCATTTTCGGCGTACCGACAGGCATCCAGAAAGAACGGAATGCCATATCGGTGAAGCACCTCGCCGGTGGCCCGGATGTTCGCCATTGAAACCGGCTGCCCCCCGCCGGAGTTGTTAGTCACCGTCAACATCCCCAGAGGAATGTTCTCCGGGCCGGTTTCCTGGATAAACGCCTCCAGCTTTTCCACATCCAGGTCGCCCTTGAAAGGCTTATGGATCTGGGGGTCCAGCCCCACGTCGGCGATCATGTTGACGGGGTGTCCGCCCCGGGCCAGTACATTGGCCTGGGTAGTGTCAAAATGCATATTGCTGGGCACCGACTGCCCGGCCGAGACGGTGCAGGCGAAGAGGATGTTCTCCGCAGCCCGTCCCTGATGGGTGGGGACGAAGTAATTAAAGCCGGTGATCGCCTGGATCGTTTCTTCCAGGTTGAAGAAGTTGCGACAGCCGGCATACGCTTCATCGCCCAGCATGATGCCGGCCCATTGATTGTCGGACATCGCCGAGGTGCCGGAATCGGTCAATAAGTCAATGTAGACATCTTCCGCTCGTATGGCGAACAGGTTGTATCCGGCCTGTGACAACTTCTCCACCCGTTCCGCACGGGTCGTGGGCCGGATCGGCTCGACGACCTTGATCTTGAATGGTTCCACCGGGAATTTAGCCATCTTTGCTCCTCCATACATTAACCTGCGTTGATTGATTTGGGTGTGTTTCAACTGAGTTGGAGACCCTCCCGCAGGTTGAACTCAAAG
>CAZXVB010000314.1:0-3964 GCA_964643875.1 uncultured Anaerolineales bacterium
AGCCAGCTTTAGCTCCTCAGGCGCGGTTTCAACCGTCGGCCTGAATAGCAACCTTTTCGAATAGGCTCTTAGAAACCAGAGCCACCTGACACAAGTTGCGATCAACCATCAGCAGGAGGAGATATGCCCATCAGCCCCTTGAATCGCCGTCCTGGCCAGACGCTGGCAACCATGGTGGAGCCAGATGTCGAATTGCTAGCAGAGACGTTGGTGGCTTTCGCCAACGCCGATGGCGGTATCATTCTGATTGGCGTCAATGAGGCCGGTCAGGCCGATGGCGAAATCTATGCTGACGAAGTGGAAGAAGCCCTCCGCGCGGCGGTACAGGATTGCCGTCCACCGGTGGAGTTCCGCTGGCACCAGGCCGCCGCCGAATCCGGCATGGCCTTTGCCATCGTCATCGAACGCAGCCCAGAACTCCACAGTCTGGCCGATGGGCGGGTGTTGATTCGCACCGGTAAGGAGAACCGCCCGCTCAGTGGGGACGAAATTCGCCAATTGGCGGCCACCAAATCCACCGGCGATTTCGAAGCCGAACCGGCCCCCGGTGCTCGTCGACAGGATTTCGACCCGGAGGTGATCCACGAATTCCTGGAAAAATGGCAAGAACGTCAGCGCCGGGAGTGGACACGGTCGGAGGATGAACTATTGAGACAGATCGGCGCACTGGACGAGGAGGGCGTTCCGACGGTGATGGGAGTACTGTTATTTGCTCACAACCCCCAGGCCTTTTTCCCCCAAAGTGGGCTAACATTCGTCAAATTTGCCGGCCGAGACCTGCGAGGAGAAGGCGGAGAACCTGGGTATGGACGGCGGGAAGAGATTGGTGGCCCGCTGGCCCGCATCATTCAACGCACCTGGGAAGTCGTCGGCGAAGAGATGCGCATCGGCGCCGTCGTCACCGGCCTGGAACGAGAGGAACGAACGGAGTATCCGGTCGCTGCCGTCCGCGAGGCACTGGTCAATGCCGTTGCCCATCGGGATTACCGGTTAGGGGGGCGGCGGATCGAAGTCAAAATGTTCTCCGACCGGATGGAGATCACCAGTCCCGGCGGCTTGCCCGGCTTCATCACCGTGGACAATATCGTGGACGAGCATTTCTCCCGCAATCCGCGCATTGTCGCCGCCCTGTACCAGTGGGGATATATCGAGGAGCTGGGGTTGGGCGTAGACCTGATGATTGATGAAATGGTACGCGCCGGCCATCCCCCTCCAAAATTCAAAGATACGCCCTATGCCTTTACAGTAACGCTCTACAATGTGCAAGAACGCGCCCCCATGCCCACCTGGACACGCACGATGAACGCACGTCAGGCTAAAGCACTGGCATACATCCAGGAACATGGGCGGATCACTAGCAGGGAATATCAAACCCTATGCCCGGACGTCAGCGCAGAGACCCTGCGGCTGGATATGGTGGACCTGGTCGAGAAAGGGGTCCTGCTCAAGGTGGGCGCCAAGCGAGGCACATACTACATTATGAAATGATCTCCAACCAAATGCCGTTTTATCCCAAGTTTATCCCCAATTATCCCAAATCCAAATTTGGGATAAACGACATTTTTCCCAATCGAGTTTGTTATCCCAAGTTTATCCCAAGATAAATTTGGGATATGTAGTCAGTCGTCCCTGGATTTTCAGACTTTCAACTTACCCTGGCATAAAGGAGGCTTTTCATGGACTTACATTTGAGTGACGAGCACCGTATGATCCGCGACATGGCCCGCGATTTCGCCACGAAGGAAATCGCCCCGGTTGCCGCCCATTACGACGAGACCGGTGAGTTTCCCTATGAGACGATCCGCAAAATGGGAAAGATGGGATTTATGGGGATTGAGGTGCCAGAGAAGTACGGCGGAGTGGGGATGGACACCCTGGCATACGTGTTGGCTTTGGAGGAAATCTCCAAAGCAGACGCAGCGCACGGCGTAGTGATGTCCGTCAATAACTCACTCTACTGTTACGGGTTCATGCACTTTGGCACGGAAGAACAGAAACAAACCTACCTGCGGCCGGTCGCCAGCGGGGAAGAGATCGGCGCGTACGCCCTCACCGAACCCCAATCCGGCTCCGATGCCGGCAACATCCGGGTCACAGCTACCAAGAGCGACGACGGCGCTCACTACGTCATCAACGGCACCAAGTCGTGGATTTCCAGTGCGCCAGCGGCACGCTACATCTTGCTCTTCGCCCAGACGAACCCAGACGCTCAGCCACGGCATCGGGGAGTAAGCGCCTTCATCATTGACACCCAGGAACCGGGCTTTCACCGGGGCAAGACCGAGCCGAAGCTCGGTATCCGTGCCTCGGCAACCAGCGAGATCCACTTCGACGACTATCGCTGCCCGGTGGAGCGCCGGCTGGGCGCCGAGGGAGAAGGGTTCAAGATCGCGATGAGCGTCCTGGATGCCGGCCGCATCGGGATCGCCGCCCAGGCATTGGGGATCGCCGAGGCAGCCTACGAAGCCGCGCTCCAGTATGCCCGCGAGCGGCACGCCTTCGGGCAAGCAATCGGACACTTCCAGATGATTCAACAGAAGCTGGCCGATATGAAATGTCGCATTGAAGCCAGCCGCTTACTCATCTACCAGGCTGCTCTGGCTAAGGAGGAGTCCAAAGAGACCGGCCGGCGATACACGCTGGAATCCTCGATGGCCAAATTGTTTGCTTCGGAGACGGCGATGTGGGTCACAACGCAGGCGATCCAAATTCACGGTGGAATGGGATACAGCAAAGAATTGCCCATCGAACGGTATTTCCGGGACGCCAAAGTCACAGAGATATACGAAGGCACCAGCGAGATCCAACGGATGGTGATCGCGCGCCTGGAAACCGGCCTGCGGTAGCGGTCGGCTAAGCCGGATAGGAGGCAATCAATGAAAGCGCTCTGTTTCTACGAACACGGTGAACTGGACGTTCTCCAGTACACGGATGTTCCGGACCCGGAACCTGGGCCGGGACAGGTGTTGGTGCGGGTCCGGGCCTGTGCCCTCAATCACCTGGATATATGGGTTCGACGAGGGTGGCCAGGTCTGAAGTTGGAGAAGCCCCATTGGGGCGGGGCGGACGTGGCCGGTGAGATCGCCGCATTGGGCACGGATGTCACCGGATGGGAAGTCGGTCAGCGAGTGGTAGTGGACCCCGGCATCACTTCCTTTACGGATGTGTTCACGCGGCGGGGGGAGGATTCCGTCAGCCCAGGTTACCAGATTCTGGGGGAGCAGATCCGGGGCGGACACGCAGAATATGTCGCCGTGCCGGCCGATAACCTGATGCCCATCCCCGATGGATGGGATTTTCCCCAGGCGGCAGCGCCACTCCTGGTAGGATTGACGGCATGGCGGATGCTTATCCACCGGGCGAAACTCCGCGCCGGTGAGTCGGTGCTGGTGGTCGGGGCCGGCGGAGGGGTCAATTCGATGGCCATCCAGATCGCCAAATTGGCCGGGGCCACGGTGTACGCCCTCACCAGCAGCCCAGAAAAGATGGAACGCGCTCGTCAGTTGGGGGCCGACGTGGTGCTCGATTACCGCCAAGACCCGCAATGGAGCAAAACGTTGTACAAGATGACCAACCGCTATGGGGTGGATGTCGTCGTGGACAACGTGGGGCAGGCAACTCTGGCGCAATCTATGCGGGCCGTGGCGCGGGGCGGACGCATCGTCATCGTCGGCAACACCTCCGGTCCGCGCACGGAGATAGACATTCGCTTCATCTTCGGCAAACAGATCAGCATCATCGGTTCCACGATGGGCTCCCATCAAGATTTCCGCGAGATGATGGCCCTGGTTTGGTCGGGGCGTTTGTCGCCCGTGCTCGACCGGGTATTCCCGCTCTCCGAAGGCCGAGCTGCTTTCGAAGTGATGGAAAAAGGCGAACAGTTTGGCAAGATTGTCCTGATACCGTAAATGGAAAGGGCGTGTTTCAACTGAGTTGGAGACCCTCCCGCAGGTTGAACTCAAAG
>CAZXVB010000315.1:0-3946 GCA_964643875.1 uncultured Anaerolineales bacterium
ATGATAGCATCGGCCTCCAGGCTTAGATGGCGATACAGTTGCAGGAAATCGCCCGCTGAGGGCTGCGACGTGGTGGGCAGCCTGGGGGCCGACTGTAAGAGCCGATAGAAAGTGTCTGTATCCAAGTCCACCCCGTCTCGATACACCCTCTCGCCGAAGTGGAGGTAGAGAGGGACGACGTACACGCCGTACTGCCAGACCCGTTCCGGTGGCAGGTAAGCGGTGCTATCGGTGACCAGCGCCGTCTTCGACATAAGACCTCCTGTTGAAAAATCTGATAGAGACAAGAAAGACAAAAAAATTGAGCAAAAAAAGAAAATCACGCCCCAAGGATCCGCATCACCTCCCCGGTGAAGTCGGCCAGCCGCTGCAGGTTTTCGGCGCTCAGGCGGGAGAGGTGTTCTTGATAACGGCCTACGCGGGAAAGTAGAAGGTTGATCAGCCGCCGATTGGCCCGCTCGGCAAAGGAGAGGCCCACGGCCAGCCCCCCCAGGGCACTCAAACCTACCTCCTCCGGGAGCCCCAGGGAGCGCAACCTGTCGCTCAAGCCAGATGCCGAGGCATCTTCCCGCAACTGCTGCAGGCTGAGGATGACGGCGGTGACCATCTCCGCCGCGTACAAGAGCGGCGACTGGCGCTCCGGCAGGCGATCCAGGATCTCCTTCAACAGGCCCTGGTAGTCTCCTCCCTTTCCCGCCTCCAGAGCCTTCAGGATCCGTGACTTGGCCGCTTCCCACTGCTCCAGGTCCGCCGCCTCGCCGGCCAGTTCCGCGAACAGAGCATGGGCACCGGGAGTGGGGCGGAAGACGATGCTCGAACGACCTGCTCCTTGCCCTTTTCCCCGCAAGATGTACTCTGACTGCACCAGGCCCCGCTCTTCCAGAAGTCGCAGCATATCGTAAGCGGTAATCTTGCTCACGCCCAGATGCTCTGCGACGGTGGTGTAATGCAACGGCTCTTGGGCCTCACGGTACAGGTCCAGGAACTGGCTTAGGAATGCCTTCTGCCGGCCAGTCAGTTTCATCTTCCCTCCGAGTTCTTGAAAAAGACGAATTTATTATACCACACCACCATACGATGTCAAATCTGCACAGTGCTCGGCGCGAAGGGTGAGGTTGGAGCCTCCCGTCGGCGCGAAGCTGGCAAGAGGTTGAACATGCGACGCACGTTCCCTTGACGGAACCCGGAATGTCTGCATTGGCTCAGGATGTGACCATAAGGTGACTTCTGGCACTGGTGCATATGACCGTGATAAGGGTATGATGTTCTGCAGTAGGAGCAACCGCGAGGGTGCTTATTTTCGTTTGAGGAGGTTGTATGAGCCAGGCAATGATCGTAGTGGAGAACCTATACAAGGCATATGGAGAGACCCAGGCAGTGCAGGGAGTGTCGTTTCAAGTCGCCCGCGGCGAAGTATTCGGTCTGCTGGGGCCGAACGGCGCGGGAAAGACGACAACCATTGGAATAATGAGCGGGTTGTTACCGGCTGACCGGGGCCGGGTACTGGTGGATGGGGACGATCTGGCGCAGGATCCGATCACAGTGAAACGGCGGGTGGGAATCGTGCCGCAGGAGTTGGCGCTCTATCCGACGCTTTCGGGACGCGACAACGTGCGTTTCTTCGGGCAGATTTACGGCTTGCGGGGACGATGGTTGCGGGAACGGACAGCGGAAGTGTTGGAGTTAGTGGGGTTGACAGACCGGGCAAACGATGCGGTACAAACCTACTCCGGTGGGATGAAGCGGCGGTTGAATATCGCGGCGGGCCTGGTGCATGCACCGGATGTGCTGTTCCTCGATGAGCCAACGGTGGGGGTGGACCCACAGAGCCGCAACGCGATTTTCGAGGGCGTGCAGAAACTGGCGCAGGATGGTATGACGATTGTGTACACGACGCATTACATGGAAGAAGCGCAACACCTGTGTCATCGAGTGGCGATCCTCGACGAGGGGCGAGTCGTGGCCCTGGACACGCCGGAGGCCCTGGTACATTCGATGGGAGCGGGTTTGTTGGTGGTGGAGGTCCCTTCGGAAGAAATAGAGGCTGTGCGGGCCTGCATGGAGCGTCATCCGGTGGTCATGGATGTCGAACGGCGCGACGGGAAACTGCAAGTGCGCGTCCATCACACACAAGAGGGATTGGCGGCACTATTGTCAGCACTCGGTGAGATCGGCGGGACAGTGCGCTCGCTGGGCGTGTTGGAGCCGAATCTAGAATCGGTGTTTCTGCACTTGACCGGGAAACAGTTGCGAGATTAGGAGAAAAAGATGATAGGCGTGATCTGGGCATTGATGTGGAAAGACCTGAAGATTTTCTTCAAGGACCGCGGTGCATTGGTGTTGATATTCGTCCAACCGTTTATGTTCATCGTGGTGATGAGTTACGCCCTGGCCGGGATGTTCACACCGGCCGAGGACCGCTTGCGGGTGTTGGTGGTGAATCAAGACCGGGGGACGTATGCAGCAGAGGTATTAGCTTCGCTGGAAGAAATGGATGGTGTGGTATTCGAGGAGACCTGGGAGGACAAGGCGCTGACAACGGAACAAGCAGAGCGGCTGATCGTGGAAGGAGAGCGCAACATCGCGGTGGTGTTCCCCCCGGAATTCTCGGAACGGTTGGAGGCAGAGAACGGGAGTGATGGAGAAATGCCCCCAGTGCAGGTACGGCTGGTGGTTGACCCGGCGACCAGCAGCGCCTTGGTAGATCCGTTAATGGGAACGCTGACCGGGATAGTGAAAGAGGTGGCCTACCGGGTGATGGTTCCCCGCCAGGTAGGCGCGTTACTGGCGCAAGCAATACCGGGCACCGACGAAGAGAAGTGGGCGGAACAGATGCAGGCAATGACGGCTTTCCAGGAGGATACGTCGTTACCGGTAGTGGTGGAACGCGAGACGCCGGAGGCAATGCCGGTGACGGTGTACCCCGATTCGTTCCAACAAAACGTGCCCGGCTATACGCTGTACGGTCTCTTCTGGGTGGTGAGTCTACTGGCAGGGTCGGTGATGGAGGAGCGCCGGACAGGAACGTTCCGCCGTCTGCAAGCCGCGCCGATGCATCGAGCGGTGATGTTGGCCGGCAAACTGGCCCCCTACTATGTGATCAATCTGCTCCAGCTCGTGGTGATGCTAGGGGCGTCGAGTCTGCTCTTTGGGATGAGCCTGGGGCGGTCGCCGGTGGGACTGGTGGTCGTGAGCCTGGTAGCTGCAGCGTCGGCGACAGGACTGGGGGTGTTGGTAGCAGGGCTGGCCCGCACAGAGTCGCAGATCGGCGGGTTGACGATCTTGTTGCTGCTGACGTTCTCGGCATTGGGCGGGTGTTTTGTGCCCCGCTTTGCCATGCCGGAGTGGTTGCAACATATCGGGCTAATCACCCCACACGCCTGGGCGTTGGACGCCTACCAGGACTTGCTCGTGCGTGGGTATGGGGTGGCGCAGGTGATGCCGGAAGTGGCAGCTCTGATGGTGTTTGCGGCCTTGTTCTTCGGAATCGGCGTATGGCGCTTTCGATTTGAATGAGTGGGTGAATGGAAGCGCTGGAGTCGCCATAGGAGTCGTCATACTCCAGTCTGCTGGCTCACACGCAGCGCACGGGCGGGAGAGAAATCCTCCCGTTGATGAAAGAAGGCAAGACAAAACCGCCGGTGGTGCCACCGGCGGTCTACATTTCAGACTATCAGAGCGGGTGAGGGGATTCGAACCCCTGACATTCAGCTTGGGAAGCTGACGTTCTACCACTGAACTACACCCGCAACGACGTACATTATACCGAAACATACATAGATGTCAAGTTTCTCGCCTTCTGGGAATCACACTAGCCAGCTTTAGCGCCTTAGGCACGGTTTCAACCGTCGGCCTGAGGAATAACACGCCCGCTTCGCATAGCCTATTTTTCCTTTCCTGATTATCTCATTTCCCTTATCCTTATCCTCATACCATAATGACTATG
>CAZXVB010000316.1:0-3940 GCA_964643875.1 uncultured Anaerolineales bacterium
CGTCGCCTGGCCAAGCTCCCCGAAGATCAATGGGTGGACCCTCACATCTTCACCACGATTGACAAGGAGAAAGCCATCGGAATGGGGGCTGACGTTGTTGGCCCAATTCTAACCGTCTTACGCGCCCTGTCTCCTGTCTATGAAATGACGATAGCTAGGTGATGATCCCCGCTTTGATATGTCCATTGGGTAAGGAGGCATTGTTATGACCACCCATATCTCCGTCCGCCTGGCCTGGCACGATAGCGGCTGGAACGGCTGCATCTGCCGCGATCCCAAGTCCAACACCTACTGCGTGGGGCAGTACTCCTACCAGCGCGACATGATCGTCAGAGACCGTGATCTGGCCTGGGAGCAGCCCCGGGCCGGACAACCCTGCCGCCAGCTAGACGGTGTCCCTCCTTGCATCCACAGCATCAACGCCTTTGGCCCCGATGCACTGGAGGCCTACATGCCGCCGCCCTCCTGGTTCAACGACGGCACCCAGGTCAAGAAGTGGCGGCTGCCGCCCTACACCGTTTCGACCTGGCCCTACGAAGAGATGTACAAGGACGAAGTGCTAAACCCTGGTGGGCGACCCAAATACGATCCTGTCAAGCGGCGTGAGGCCGCCAATGACTTTTTTGCTCAGATCATCCCGGATCGCAGCCTGATTTTCTACTATGCCAACTATAGCAATCCCTTCAGCGAAAACGATCGGCATTTCTATGTCGTGGTTGGTGCTAGCCGGGTTAAGGCGGTGGGGCAAGAATTGACATGGGTAGGCCAATCCGCGAGCAAGGAAAAACTGTACGGCCCCAACGCCTGGGCGCGTGATGTGACCTCTCACTATCCCGATCAGGGGTTGCGAATCCCGTATCAACTCTACATGGATCGGCCTGACGTGCTGGAACGCATTCTTTTTGTGCCGGAGAACCCGCGCCATTTCAAATACGCGGCGCGGCACATCTCCGACGACGGCGCGCTGGGGCTGATCGAGCGCCTGAGCGAGATCGTCGGCGTGCTGCAAGAGATCGGCGACGAGAGCGAAAACTGGCAGGTCCGCCAGGACTGGTTGGCCTCGGTCATGGCCGAACTGTGGCGCAACCGTGGCCTCTACCCCGGCATCCTCCGCGTATGGGATTACCTCAAGTTCAGCGAGGCGATCCACTATGCCATGGCCCAGATTCCCATCCGGGGCGAGCAGGACGTAAAAGGCGAGCTGTTTACCTTCGTCCAGGGCGGCAGAGACACCGTTTCGGGACTGTCGCTGGATGCCAAGCGCGTGAAGGCCGTCCGCAAGCGATGGCGTTACCTGGAACCAGATAAGCAGGCATTACTGCGCGACGTACTGCCCCGCTTTGACCTGCAGACCGGCCAAATCCGCTGCATTTTGGACAAACCCGAAAGCGCCAGTATCTACGCCAGCCACGCCGAGATAGCCGAAAACCCATATATCCTGTGTGAACAGTACGTCGGCTCTGATCCGGACGATCAGATCACTTTCAGCCAGATTGACCACGGTATGTTCCCTTCGCCCGATCTAGGTGTGGAACCGGAACTAGAACCCGACGACTGGCAACGTCTGCGCGCCCTGTGCGTTGAGCAACTCCAGCGGGCGCGCCAGCACACCTTTCTACCCGCCGAGCAGGTGCTGCACGGCCTCAATCACAAGCTCAGCTTCCTGCCCGAGTGGAAGCGCGCCCAGTTCACCCTCCGCCACCTGGAAGTGGAGGAGGAAGACTTGAGCGGTGCGCTCACCTACCGTCGCGCAGGCGGCCAACTCTACCTCTACCGCAAATCGGTCTTCGAGGACGAGCGTAAGGTCGAGGCCGTCCTGCGCCAACTGGCCTCGCGGCCGGACATCCAACTCCGCTTCCCGGTCACCGAAAGGCACTGGAAGACATATCTCTACGATTCCAATAGCGAACTAGCCAAATCTCACCCCGATGAGTATGAACGGGCCATCGCTGACCAGATCGCGGTCTGTCAGCAAATCTTCCGCCGCCCCATCAGCGTGATATGTGGCACAGCGGGCACCGGCAAGACCACTGTCATCAAGGCTATCATCCAGGCTATCGAAAAGGCCCACGGCACCGGCACTTCGTTCCAACTGCTTGCCCCCACCGGCAAGGCCGCTGACCGGTTGCGTGAGCTTACGGGCAAAGATGCCCGCACTATCCATTCATTTCTGGCCCAAAACAAATGGCTGAACGACAATTTCACCTTTCGCCGCCGTGGAGGGCAGGGCGAGGAGGGCTATACCACCTACATTATTGACGAATCCTCAATGCTCGACCTGCCTCTGGTGGCTACCTTTTTCCGCGCCGTCAACTGGAACGCCGTCCAGCGCCTCATCTTCGTCGGTGACCCCAACCAATTGCCCCCCATCGGCACCGGCAAAGTCTTCGCCGACCTCATTGACTGGCTCAAGCACGAAATGCCGGAGCACGTGGGCAAACTGACGACCAACATGCGCCAACTCTGCAATCGGCTTACTGGCCAAGGTACCAGTCTCCTCAAGCTGGCATCGCTATACCTGCGGCACGAACTGGCGGACGAGAAATCAGCCGACCTCGATGCCCAGGAAGACGGGATTCTGCAACAGGTACAAGAGGGCGGCAACGTTGATGGCGACCTGCGAGTGCTGTACTGGCAAACGACCGATGACTTGGAGCGAATCCTGATAGAGACCATCGTCGCGGATATGGAGCAGGATACGGGCCTGTCCTTCGATCCCAAACGTCCCTACGAACTGTGGAAAGCAGCGATGGAGGATGATGAGAAGCTATGCCCCGAAGCCACTCAGGTCATTTCGCCGTACCGGGGAGAGTTATTTGGCATCGAGCACATCAACCATGTCTTACAGCAGCACAGGAACGGCTGGTGGCTGGAAAACAAGGGAGCGCTGGGTGGCGTCACCGTCTTTGACAAAGTCATTCAGATCAGGAACAGGGCAAGATCAAATGCAATCTGGGCATATAACCTGCAGACTCGAAAGAGCGAGCGCATCGACCTGTTCAATGGCGAAATCGGCATGACCAAGATCCATGCCTTTGACAAGAATTGGAAATGGGGCGGCTTTCACGTTCGAAGGTTTCAGGTTGTGTTTAGCCGCAGGCAGAACTATTGGGTTGGATATGATTCCGAAAGTGCGGTTAGTGAGAACTTGGAGTTGGCCTATGCTATCTCGGTGCACAAATCACAGGGCAGCGAGTTCCAACGAGTCTACTTCGTCCTGCCCAAGCACAAACGTACCCTGCTTTCACCGGAGCTATTCTACACCGGTCTCACCCGCGCCCAAACCCACTGTACGCTGCTGATTCAGGAAGACATCGCCCCACTCCTGACCCTGCGCCGCCTCGAAAACTCGCACCTGGCCCGCATCAACTCCTCCCTGTTTGAATTCCGTCCCGCACCGCCAGAACTCCAGACGATGCGTGACTGGTATGAAGAGGGCAAGATCCATCGCACCCTCACCGAGCAGATGGTACGCTCCAAGTCCGAGGTGATCATCGCCAATATGCTTGCTGATCGAGACATCCCCTTCAAGTACGAAGTCCCGCTCTACGCTCCAGATGGCACCTTCTACCTGCCCGATTTCACGATCACGTGGCGAGGCGAGCAGTGGTACTGGGAACACCTCGGCATGCTCCACGACGAACGCTACCGCAACCATTGGGAGACCAAACGCGCCTGGTACGAGAAGCACGGGTTTGCGGATCGCCTGATTACGACATCCGAGGTAAGCGGGTTTGACAGCCAGAAGGTTTTGCAGGTGTTGCATGAGAGGTTTGGGATATAGCCATCATATTACTGTAGGAGAAAGGATGGACTATTTTCATGGGGACTGCTACTCGCCAAACCGAACTAGAGATGAATAACAACGAAAAACCAGGTTGCCTGGGGGCGGTTTTACGGGCCCTCGGCTTAGAACCCAAATCCACTGAGCGGGAAGTGC
>CAZXVB010000317.1:0-3909 GCA_964643875.1 uncultured Anaerolineales bacterium
ACTACTCAAGCTACTTCTGTTAGCGATTGAAATCGCCTCTGGAGGGTTTGCAGCCCAGCGCCCACTGCGTGGGCGCGCCTGGCCACGCAGGTGGACAGCCAGCTTTAGCTCCTCAGGCGCGGTTTCAACCGTCGGCTCACTACCCTCCCGCAGGTTCGGATGCGGCTTGGGGGCATTCTGTGCCCTGATGTGAGGCTATACATGTGCAACCGACGTAATTTCAAACCTGCGGGAGGGTTACCGATCAATATGTCGGGTAGTGAAGGCCTGACAGGCAGCTTCCTTACAGCATTCAGGTAACGGGATATGGCTCTGGATGATCTCTTGAGCACCTGGCGGCAGGAACCGCACTTTATGCGCTCCATAGCGGCCTGGGAACGTCTGCCCGCCCGTCCTGCCAAGACAGCCCCCTGGCCCAACGGCCTGCATCCACACCTGGTAGCTGCGCTGCAAGACATAGGCATAGAACGTCTCTACATCCATCAGGCAGAGGCCATCGCAGCCGCGCAGGCAGGGCAGCATTGGGTATTGGCTACCGCGACAGCCTCCGGCAAGACACTGGCCTACAACTTGCCCATTCTAGATGTGTTATTGGGTGATCCGCAGGCATGCGCGTTGTACCTCTTCCCCACCAAGGCGCTAGCCCACGACCAGATTGCCGGTCTGCATACTTTGCTGGCCCGACTTCCCCCTCCCGGCGCATCGTTAGTCGTGCGTCCTTATGATGGAGATACTCCTCCGTCCCATCGAGCCGCGATCCGCCGGGAAGCGCGTATCCTGGTCTCCAACCCCGATATGCTGCACACCGCGATCCTCCCTCACCATACTCGTTGGATGCGCTTCTTTTCTCAATTGCGCTACGTCGTGCTGGACGAGCTACACACCTATCGGGGCATCTTCGGCAGCCACGTCGCCAACGTCTTGCGTCGCTTGCAACGGATATGCCGTTTTTACGGCAGCGCCCCACGCTTCCTATGCGCCTCGGCCACCATCGCCAACCCCCGCGAGCTGGCTGAACGGCTGATCGAAGTACCGGTCACACTGATCAACTGTGATGGCTCCCCACAGGGAGAAAAGCACTTTCTACTATACACCCCTCCATTGGTGGATCCTCAACTCGGTTTGCGGAAGAGCATCCTCTTGAGTGCCCAGGAAATCGCGGCTCGTCTGTTACAAGCAGATATCCAGACTATCGTCTTTGCCCGCTCCCGGCTGTCTACAGAGATTGTACTGGGATACCTGCGGGACACAGTGACAGCCACAGGAAAAGACCCGGAAATAGTACAGGGATATCGGGGAGGATATCTGCCTCATCAACGACGAAGCATCGAACGCGGACTGCGAGAGGGACGGGTGCGAGCAGTCGTTGCCACTAACGCCCTGGAGTTGGGCGTAGACATCGGCGCGTTGGATGCCTGTGTGATCGCTGGCTACCCAGGCTCCATCGCCAGCACCTGGCAGCAGGTCGGCCGCGCCGGTCGCCGAGCGAACACCTCAGTAGCCGTCTTGATCGCCAGCCCATCCCCTCTGGACCAGTACCTGGTTCACCACCCCCACTACTTCTTCGACCAGCCAGTCGAACAGGCTCTACTGGATCCCGACAATCTGGCGATACTCCCCAGTCACCTGGCTTGCGCGGCCTTCGAATTGCCGATCGAGAATGGAGAGCCGTTCGGCACAAGGGAGGACTTATCCACCCTGTTGGAGATCTTGGCTGATGAAGGAGTGCTCCACAGCCACGACAACCGCTTTAGTTGGATCGGCGAAAGTTACCCGGCCGGACAGGTCTCTCTGCGCACCGGTACGACCAACCACATCGTGATCCAGGACGTGGGCACAGACCCGCCCCGCGTGATAGGCCAGTTGGACCGCCCCAGCGCCCCGTCGCTGATCCATACCGGAGCCATCTATCTGCACGCCGGCGAGACCTATCGGGTCGAATCGCTGGAGTGGGAAACAGGGATCGCGCGCGTCCGGGCGGATGCGTCGGACTATTACACTCGCTCCATAGCGGTCACCGATGTCACCGTGGTACAGATACACGCCACGGGAATCGGCAAAGCCGGGACAACACACAAGGGGTACGGCGACATTGTAGTGACCACCGCCGTCACCGGTTACCGGAAGATCAAACGATACACCCATGAGACGCTGGCCTGGGAGCCACTCACTATGCCGGAGCAGCGTTGGCGGACGACCGGCTATTGGATAACACTGTCGGCCGCCCTGACCGACCGATTGGAGAAAATGGGGATTTTACCGCCCCCATTGGATTACGGCCCTAACTGGGCAGCCCAGCGAGACGCCGCGCGGGCACGGGATGCATACCGTTGCCAACGATGTGGCCGTCCAGAGTCGCCAGAGCGACAGCATCATGTACACCACATTACCCCATTTCGGAAGTTCGGCTACCGCCCCGGCGTCCCCGGCGCCGATGAGTTGTACATACAGGCCAATCGGTTGGAAAACCTGATTACCCTATGTCCCACCTGTCACCGGATCGTAGAGCGAATGCAGGGAGCACGGGGAGCGCTGAGTGGATTGGCGTACCTACTCCGGGGCCTGGCCCCGCTCTACGTGATGTGCGACCCGTCCGACCTGGGAGTAACGGTTCAAGTGAAAGGAGAAGAGTCCGGACCCCCAGCTATCATCCTCTACGATCAAGCGCCGGGGGGAGTAGGCCTCAGTGCCCGCTTGTACGAGTTGCACGACATCCTGTTGACCGCCGCTTTGGATGTCGTCCACACCTGCCCCTGTACCGACGGATGTCCCAGTTGTGTGGGGCCATCCGGTGAAGTGGAGCCAGGGGCCAAGATGTTGACAAGCCAGTTGTTGGAGTTAGCTATTGAAGCAAACGTGAACGATCAGAGTTAAAGGTCAGGGAATGAAGAACTGATCCAACCCCAGCCAATACAGAGGTTCGTAGAAAATGGGCGGCAACACGCCCAAATGATCGAGCACGAAGACAGCGACACAGGCCAACACGATCAACAGGAGCAGACACCCACATCCCGCAAACAGCCAGGTTTTCCCGGAGCGTTGCGAAGGCGGGTATTCATCCGCCACCGGAGGAGGTGGAACGTCTGGAATAGGAGCGGGCGGGACGGCATAAGAGGGAGAAGAAGGGGGAACGAAAGCCGGCGGAGGCGGCGGAGGCGGAGGCGGAGGCGATGACGACGGCGGGATAACCATCGTCGGCTCGTGGCCGGGTTGGGCCAAGGGAATCGTAGGCCGGCCGGCCATTGGCTCGGTAGTAGCGAGCGCAGGCCCATGATATGCCATCGTCACAGCATCTCCCAGGCCAACGACATTCCCATCGGCCAGTGTATGCGGGGCAGTCAAACGGACACCATCTACAAATGTACCATTCGTACTACCGGCGTCTTCGATGATGGTGAGCGAGCCTCGCACGGTGATGCGGGCATGTTGCCGGGAAACCTGTGGATCCTCAATGACAATGTCGTTGTGCGGATCGCGCCCGATGGTAATCACGTCCTTGTCGAGTTGAAAGGTCTGACCGGATTGAGGGCCTTGGGTCATGACCAGGTAGGGAGTATCGTTCATCTTGCCTCCTTGCCAAAATTTCGATTTTTGGTCATCCGACACACCAGAGCGGGCGGATTGTTTTCGCCAGAGACGTGGAAGTTCGTTATGGCCGGACAGGCTCACCATTTTCCACTTGTCATAGTATATGCCATTGTGTCCACTTGTCAACCACCACCCGATGTTCGAGATAAACCGCTTCATCCGTGCACGTGCAAATGTAAATCCGCAAGCTTTCTGCTATGCAAACTTGCAGCTTGAGCATGCCATGGTATAATAATTCTATAATCAGTACTTGGGAAAACTGGCTCTACACGGATTCGAGGAGTAGGGACGAGCCTCCCGCAGGATGAGGACACCTGATCC
>CAZXVB010000318.1:0-3890 GCA_964643875.1 uncultured Anaerolineales bacterium
GAGCGGAGGCGCTGTCGGCTGGAAGCGCGGGTTGGGCGGCTATGTGCTGTGAACAATGCTCCTTCGGTTCACTCACACTTGCCAATTGCCATAATGCTCGCGTAGCATAGGCCCGCCACGGCGACCACGAAATACCATCGTTGCTCAACCGCATGGCCCCAACACCGCTCCCCGCGTCACTCGCGCTCAAGTCCAGCCACACAGTCCCGCTCGGTATGACACAATTACCCAAACCACTTCCCGTTACCACCGTCACGTCCTCCGCCACCGGCGCCGTGTCGTCAATTCCGAAACCGACCGTGCGTGTCGGTTCGTGGTTGCCTGCTACATCTGCCGCATGGAACCGCAGCATATGCTCACCTTCCCCGCTCACCTGCAATGATACCTGGTTGCCTGCGTGCGTCACTGCTGGCTCATTGTCTACTCTGTAGACGATTCCACTCACTCCACTGCTCACATATCCATCACCACTGTCCGCAGCCTCCAGTTGCGCTTGTACCGTGCCGCTATACCAGGACCTGGGCAATGCACCATTCAGTGTCAACGTCGTGGCCGGCGTCGCCACGTCAATACGCAGATCCAGATGCCGGCTCGTCGCCACGTTCAATGCCGGATCGCTGACAGAAAAGTAGATGTCCACTTGCCCCAGTAGATCGTCCTGTGTGCGAGACCAGTTGCTCCCATCCCTCTTACTCACCAGAGAACCGCACTCGTCCCCGTTACAGTGGAACTCAATCGAACCCAGGTGCCCCTCCGGATCGCTGGCCGTGCCGACGAATGTCCATTCCCGCCGGTTGCTCCAAATCAACGAACTGCTATCTCCGTTGGCCGTATCGAAACTGATGGCCGGTGGGTCATCACGGATGACGATTTGCCGCGTGCCTTGCGGCGAATAGTAGAACGTTCCCAGCTTGTCCACGACATCGAAGCCCAACTCGACAGTAGTCCGGTCGGGAATACCGAACAGACTCCACGTCGCCTCGTAGGAGCACGTTTGTCCTATCGGGCAATCCGTGTCGTCTTCTGCCACCGTGTGCCAGCCACTCCCACCCACGTTGGCCCGGAACAACACCCGATCCACTCCTGCACTGTTGCCGTCACCACCGGCTTGGGCCACCAGGTTCACACTGTAGTTCACCTCCGCTCCATCAGCAGGAGACGTGTACCCTCCCCATAGCGATGTGGGAAATACGAACACCCTCACGTCATACGTCGGCCACTCAGGACTGAAGCTCTCCTCACCGTCACCGGTCACCACCATCACGTCGAGACTCACGGTATAGTATCCGTATCCCCAATCGGGAATGCCACTCACCATGAGATACGCCCAGGCTGCATCCCCCTGTGTCAAGCCACACAACGTACCACTGGAGTGACCGTCTACCGCTGCGTGTCCCTCCCGCGACCAGCGGTATCGCAGGTGATAGTCAGACACGTCCCCTGTGCAGTTCCAATCGTCCAGACCGACGTTCTGCACCCACACACCGGTCGGGTGGGAGATGCCACGCCATAGGACAGGTGAACTGCTTCCCAGTTCACCAACTATCTTGAGCGGACTCCAACGTTTCTCCGCCGAACGTGACGTGACAACCTGCTTGTTCGCGTCTCGAAGATGGACATCGATGTAATAGTGAAACAGAATCTGCTCCGGGCGCGTCCAGCGCACACTCCAGGGAGCGTCCGAGTCCGGGTGCAGTGTACCACATTGGTCGCCGGTGGCCCAACGCTGCGCTCCCTCCTGGCTCATCCCCCAACTGTGCGCGGCACTATTGGACGCACTACACGCGGCATTGTCATTGCTGATCGGGTCTTCCACCCCGATCAAGTAGGCTTTGTCGCCGCTGGATGTGGTGTGTGTCAACACATCGCTGAAAAAGTTGGCGCGCGCCGGCAAGTGCTCCGGGTTGCTTTCGTCTTCCCACGACAGATAATAGCTGCCCGTCCCCACCGCCTGGCACAATCGAGTTTGCTCGTCAGAGAGATTGGTGCTCCGGCAAGGGTCACTCGCGTTGTCCGGGTCAGACCCAAAGCTCTCGAACTTGAACGGCAGAAAAACCTGGAAACTGGTTGAATTGTTGATGACATAGTAAGGGCTGTTGTTGATCTGGTACCAGGCATACGAACGGGCAGCGATGGCTTGCGCTTGTAGTGCTACCGGGTCGAATAGTCCGGGGCTGGTCTCCTGGGCCAGCACGTCCAACAGGTAATCTTTGTCGAAAGAAATATCCGGCCACGCGCTGGAGTAGGGGTAGGGACGCACCGGAACATCATCCGGGCATGGATATGGGGCCGGGTCATCACAAAATGCCGTGCAGCCATAACTTGTGTCACCAACTTCGCAGTCTATACCCATACTCTCGCCATTTGACCGCAACCTCCGCATTCGCAAGTGGGAACCTGTCGTTTCTGGAGGCATCCAATCCTGTACAGGAGCAACTGCCTCGACTATTTCTGAGCAGGGAACCCACCGTAGCAAGGAGAACAAACCTACCCCGGCGATCCCAAGAAACACGGACGTTATCTGTAACACAAGTTTTTGATGTCTCATCGTTGCATCTCCACAGATGTAGTACAAACGCGCCATTCAATCACTTCGTCCGGCGGCACGACGTCTGAGCAAGCCACACCAACCGTTTTACCGTCCGGAGACCATAAAGCGCCAAAGTAACCAGCGGCAAAAAATTGATGTTCTGGCAAGATAGGGCGAACACTATATGTGGCAGCATCTACAAGGCAGAGGCTATCAAAACTACCCAGGGATGGATCGGGGTTGGCATCAATGGTAGTCAAAAGAATGTTGTTGCTTGGGCTCCAACCGATGCTGTATGCAAATCGCCCATCAAACTCAACGTCGTAAAGTTTTCCTGTTAGAGTGTCAACAATCTTCAAACTCAAAAACTGCACCGGATTTCCATAACTTGTCAGCATGGCCAGATAACGCCCATCTGTACTCCATGTCACGTTGGAGGCACGTACCTTCGAATACTCTCCTGCCCCGACTCGCCCAAGATCGATCTCGCACATCGCCCCTGTCACTTGATCAACCAGATACAACCCGTCCTTTCCGTACATCGCGACCTTCTGGCCATCGGCCCGCCAGACGCCGCCGTACACCCGCCCGGCGATGGCGCGCCCAGTCCAACCAGTAGCGGGAGACCCGGGAACAGTTGCCTGTCGAAGTTCTAGAGACTGCATGCCTTGTGTATTTGAGAAATAGATGACGGATCGGCCATCCGGACTCAAAGATAACAACGAACTTGCCAGGTCGGTGGCTAATTCTTCAACAGGTGAATCTTCCCCGCGTGCAAGGTACAATACTTTAGTGTAGTCAGGAGGCATAGAATCCACAAAGGCAACGGCCTGTTCTGAAGACAGCCAGATAGGCTTTCCGGCACTACTGCGTCGCTCTGCATACCGTTTGATTTCTCCCGTGACCAAATCGAATGTCTCTATATATTCTCCTGCTCTCTCCGTCATTGCGCGACCGATGAGCCAGGTGTGACCATCCGGCAACCACTGGAACAATCTAATCGCCGTCGTACTGGTCAACACGACTTCAGGCTCGGAAAAAACATACGCGTCGAGTGAAGAATCAGACGACATCGGTTGCGCTTGCACTTCGAATTCGCAAGGAGGAATTAGCTCCGGTGTCCCCATATCATCGGGAACCGTTTCAGGAGTGACGGAGCGATCCACAAGCGTCGCTGTTGTCGGCGTCGCTGTCAGTGCAGGAACTTTTCGAACCGCGGCCAGAGAGCTAAGAGTAGCACGCATAGTGATCCCTGCGATGAGCGCAACCAAAATGATCGCCATAACCAAGCCTATAACCTGTCTCGCTTTCATTTCTATCTCCTTGTGCTATGTTTTTTTGACTGTTGGCGGCCTAGCGA
>CAZXVB010000319.1:0-3874 GCA_964643875.1 uncultured Anaerolineales bacterium
TTGAGTGATTAGAGATGAGGTGCTCCTGATGCTTACCGTATCGGAAACATCGGATGGTTGCACGTTCTACGTGCGGGTCGTGCCCCGCAGTCGGCGGGACGAAGTAGTCGGGCTGCACGGTGACGCGCTCAAGGTGCGGCTGGTAGCCCCACCGGAGAAGGGTCGGGCCAATCAGGCCTTGCGGAAATTGTTAGCGCATCGGCTGGGAGTAGCGGTCTCGTCCGTGGAGATTCTCAGCGGGCACACCTCACGGCAGAAGCGGGTGTTGGTCTGCGGAGTGTCCGCCGATACGGTTCAAACGTTGTGCTCAGAGGCCGACAGGTGAGGTACTACGAGGCGGTGAGCCGCTCAATCCGGATGGCATAGCGGGCACTGATGGCCGACAATGCCTCCAGCGCAGCCATCGCCACCTGTGGTTCCGGAGTGGCCAGGGCCTCTCGGAGCAGTTCCACGTCGTCGGGTCGTCCTGCCTGGGCTAAAGCGCGTGCCGCCAGGGCCTGGATGAGGGCATCTCCCTCCCGCAAAGCCCGACGCAACATCCAACGGGCACTTTCCCCAACCCCAACACTTTCCCCCTGAGAGGCCGCCCATGCGATGAGCCAGGGCAATTCGTCGAGGCGGATCGGAGGGGGTACAGTGTATTCCGCTTGTCGCTCCAACTCGTCCAGCGCAGTCTGTGCAGCTACGCGCACTATCCACTGGGGGTCGGTACGGATGACTTCCTCCAACGCTACGAGGTCATGCAGTTGGGCGAATCCCAAAACGGCGGCCCGACGGACGAAGGGGTCCTCCATCGTGACGGCTTCATGCAATATCTGAACACCGTCGGGACCACAGTGGGCCAACGCCTCACCGACGGCCAGGCTGATCTCCTGGTCGCCTTCCAACAACGCACGGGCCAACTCGTGGATGGCGGCGTCGCTGCCGATGGTGGCCAATCCAGTGATAGCAGCATGGCGCACCACAGACGATGGGTCGGATAGGGCAGCGCGAAACACCGGCAGGTCGGCTTCACTGGCCACCTGACTCAAGCCCAGGAGAGCAGCGGTGCGGATGTGGGGGTCAGAGTGTCGGAGGGCCTGTTTGAACAGATGAGATATGCCGGTCGCCCTCGTCCCAGCCAACACCTGACCCAGTGCTCGGCGCACCGGTGGCGGGGCCGGCAACTGGATGAAGGCCCGCCCCAACAGTGCCAGGGTACCGTTTCGCCAGGAAACATCCTTCGGCGCTGCCTGAATCCAGCGCCCCAGTGTGCACAAGCGGCTGAAGAACAGGTCATCCGGGGTGCGCAGCCAGGCCGTGACGGTCGAGCTGACGTCGCCTATCTCGGCCAGGAAGGCAACCGTTTCGATCCACTGAGGAGTTTCCAGGGATTCGGGCGGCGGATTTTGCCCTGTCTCTGCCAATCGGCACGCCGCCAGATAGGCTGGCCAAAGGGGATGGCTAAAGGTGTAGCGACGCCCCTTAGGGGAATCAGACGTCAAGGTCGCGCGCATCAAGTTCTGTTCCGCCGTCAGAGTGTGCCGTATACGTGCGACGAGTTGCCGGTCTACTCCGGGGCTAACGGTGGCCACTGTCGCTTCGGCTAGCTCTATTGCCTCTGCTGTCTCTGTTAGCTCCGTTAGCCTCGCTGTACCCGTTGTCTCCGGCGTCTCCGGCGTCTCCGGCGTCTCAACGACTTGCGTGGGCAATATCTCCGCCAGCACCTCTGTGATCGCGGCGTCCAGTTCCTCCGGGTTGATCAACGTCCGTCCTTCCTGCTGAAGAGTCAAGGAAAGTTTTCCCAGAATAGCGCGACAGGCCGTTATCCACCAGGGGGGCAATGAGCCTTTCCTCTTGCCCTTGCCCTTCGGTTGTGCGAGCCACGAATCGAGCAAGGCTGCGTAGAGAGGGGCGCGTCGCGTTGCGGGTATTTTCACCGCCGCACCGGTGGCCTGGAGAAAAGCGCGATACGCCAGTTCCAGGGGAGATGCGCCTTGCCGTGCCGCCTGCCGGAGTTGGGCGGCGAATGCTTCGAACCCGGCGGGTGTTGTCAGTTCCGGCCGTCCGTCGGCCGCAGCGATGTCGGCCCACCGTCGGGCAAAGGCAACGATTTGCTCGTCGCTCCACGGAACGATCTCGACGGGGACGAACCCGGCTTCGGCGAACGGTGCATAACCACCGCTGCCTCCAACGGCGACCAACCACATATTGTCCGGCGCGGCCTCGGCGGCCGCAATCAGCCACTTCGCCGCCTGTGGGCGGCACGATGGAGGGATTTCGTCCCATCCATCGGCCAGGATGATGGCTTGTCCATCTTCCAGCCGCTTTTGGAGAATGGTGCGCATCGGGCGACGCCCCCCCACGGTACGCAGGGCTGCGTCCACCAACGTCGCCAATGGGTCCGCTTGATCGAGCGTAGTATCTTCAGCGTCATCACCGTTCTCGCCGCTCTCCAGATCATCGTCAGCGGGAGGGATGGGCTGTGGGGCGTTCTCTGTGCTCCACTCGATGGCCGTCAACGAAACATAGAGAGGAACGCGGGCTGGGTCGAGCAGAGGGGAGGGCGTGGTGTCGGCTGTGCCCTCGACAGCGGCCAACTGCTGGCTACAAGTCAGAGCGATGTAGGCCATCAGGGTGGTCTGGCCGCAGCCGATAGGCCCCATCTCCCCATTTCTGATCGCCGTCAGGGGCGGCGTGACGATTAGGCGCGGGTGGCCGTTCAATGCCTGATACAAAGGAATATCCCGATGAGGGGGAAACGTGCTTTCCAGCTCCTCCAAGCTCTCCAGGTCCGAAAGGGAAGCAGGAGGCGGTACAGGCACGCGCAGGTAAGGCGCGATGAATCGCTCTTCGAGGGGAATATCACAGACGGGCAAAACCAGGCGCTGGGCATACCGCGTAACTTGTTGAAGATAGAGTGTTTCCAGATCAGCTCGGAATTGACCTTGCCATTGTTGAAGACGGACTATGAAGGATTGACCGGCAGCCTCCAGGGTGGGGCGGAAGATGCGCACCAACCACAACAGGATGAGCGTCAGTACAACGCCGATCAGGGCAGAAAGCGAATCAAATCGCCAGCGCGGTGATACTTGCCACAAAACGTGTGTATTCGCGACAACATACCCCCATCCGTCCATATCCGTTCTGGCCGTTATTCTGATCCTGGAGGTGAAGGCGGAGCCAGTCGGTAACCAATGCCCCGTTCGGTGAGAATCAATTTGGGGTTGGAAGGGTCTTTTTCAAGTTTTTGGCGCAGGTACCAAATGTAGAGTTTGAGGTATTGACGGCGCTTCTGGTGTTGTTCGCCCCAAATGCGTCGTAATAAGGTCTCGTGATCAACCACGTGCCCGGCTTCTTCTGCCAGGGCAGACAGGAGCTTGTACTCCAGTGGCGTGAGAGCGATGGTCTCATTGTTGATTTTGACGACCCGTTTATCCAGATTGACGGTCAAGTGTGCATGGCGATAGATTTTGTCCTGTTCCGGGGCTAATTGGCTGGCTCGCTGGGCACGGTGCAGGGCAGCCTTGACTCGGGCTAGAAGTTCCTTATAACTAAAGGGCTTGATCATGTAGTCGTCGGCTCCCAGGTCGAGACCACGAACCACGTCTTTTTCGGAGCCCAGCGCAGTGGAGAAAATGATGGGAGCATCAGTAATGGCTTTGAGCTGTTTGCAAACGGCCCATCCATCCATATCTGGCAAGAGGATGTCGAGAAGAATGACGTCTGGGGTTGACTCTCTGGCCGCTTCCAGGCCACTGGTGCCAGTCTGGCAAGCCACAACGCGGTAGCCGGCATGCTCCAATTGGAGCCGCATCATACGGGATAGTGCCTCGTCATCTTCGATGAGCAAAATCCGCTCATTCACGTTCCCAACCTCCTCAATGCCTTTTGT
>CAZXVB010000320.1:0-3859 GCA_964643875.1 uncultured Anaerolineales bacterium
AAGGTAAAACGATCCATCTACACGTGCCGGCCGGGGCGATCCCCAAGGACGGCCCGTCGGCCGGCGTCACGATGGTCACAGCACTGGTTTCCGCGTTGACGGGGCGACCGGTGCTGAACGATGTCGGCATGACCGGGGAAGTGACGCTTCAGGGACAACTTTTGCCAATCGGGGGCGTCAAACAAAAGGTGCTAGCAGCCCATCGGTATGGACTGAAGACGGTCATCCTGCCACGGGCCAACGAGGTGGACTTGGACGACGTGCCGGCAGAAATTCAGGAGGAAATGCACTTCCTGTTGGCCGAGCATGTGCGGGAGGTGTTGGAGGCTGCTCTGAAGCCCTTGCCAGAGCCAGAGCCAGAGCCTGAGCCTGAACCTGACGGGTCGGGCGAGACAACCTTCGACATCGTCCCGCAGGTGGCCGGCAATGCACTGGAAGAGTCGGCGCTGGGCGGCAACAACGGCCGTTCGGTTCAGCCCCCCGCCATCACTCACCCTCCCGCAGGTGCAGAACATGCGCTGAACCTGCGGGCGGATCGGTGATCAGTACGGCGGGTCGGCCGGCCCGATATACCCACACATTCCCAATCGGGGGGAGTTCACGATCGGTACCGGCTCGCCGTAGTTGCTGTGGGGATGACTTTCTACGTGAACATCGCACAATAGGCCGCTTTCGTCATCCTCGTGTACACACTCCATACACAACCACGAAGCCGGCCGATCGCAGTACATACAGATCATCTCAGGCGGCTGATTGCGGGCCATCAAGGCGATGGGATGAGGAGTGGTCGGCTTTCCCCGCCGTACTTCCAGCACCTTGATTTCCGTCTCTGATGTCGTGCCGAAATCATACAGATGGATGATCTTCTGCCCCACCTGGAAAACATCCTCCGCCTTGTCGCCCATACTCAGTTCTGGACCGATCCAGGCGGTTCCGATGTAGAAAGCGCTCAAGTGTCCGCAGCACTCCAGCCAGATCGCCCGCAGGTACATATCCAACTCCTCCAGGGGAGCCGACCCGACCATTTCCAGATGGAGCCAGTAGATGCCTCCCCAGGTATCCTGAAGGCGCAGATGGTAGATGTTTTCCTCTGGCCCCTCATTTTGGTCGGCGGCGGCGATGGCTGCCTGGCGTTTCTTACAAGACTTCAGATGGCGGGACATACCACTTTTTGCTAGCACCCGTCCGCAATAACTGCAAACCCCTCTCGATGGTTTACGTCGTGTCATTTTTTTCCTCCCTTTTATCATTCCGCGGTCAAATCAGGCCCAACCAACGCGCTACAGCGTCGCCCGCGCCGATCATATTCAGCGCGATGGGCAACAATAATACCCCCATGCAGTTCATCCGACGCGATCCCCACAATACCGGAATCAACCCGAGGCCGGTGGACACAGCGCAGATGAGCAGCCCACCCCATCCGGTCATTCCTACAACCACAGCCAGCAGCACCCCCAGTGTCCCCAGGCTGATCCAGCGATAGTCCACCTTCGCGACTACCCAGATCACCACGCGGGTCATCCCCAGGAGCAGGAAAAAGGAGAGGCCGCCTGTAAGCACGACCGCCGCCACCGCCAGATAGTACGTCTGTGGGGTGTAAGCCGACCAGAGACTGCTCAACATCCAGGCCATCCCCCCTCTGGTGAGATGCAGACCCGGCACGAAGAAGAACAGGAAGCCGCCAACGTAGTAGATCACTTTGGATGCCCCCTGCGAGACGATAAACAAGCGGTCATCCCGTTGCGCTGTGGCGTGTCCGGCGAGAAAGCCGCCGATGCCGCCGGTCACGACCGGGAAGAAGGCGGCAAACAGCCCTCCCAGCGCTCCGGCGAATATCCCCCGCGCCCAGAGGGCCGGCGTGATGTCCAGTGTTTCGGAGATGTATTGCTCCGGCAGGGTCACCTGGGCTATCAGATTCTGCAAAATCCACGGCACGGCGAATAGCCCCACAAAAGCCGGCAGGAGATTCTGATACGCCACAGTCACCGGCACCAGGCTGCGATAGAGCAGCACCATGCCCAACAATCCCGAAAGGAGGAAGGTAATCAGACCAGCCGTCAAACTCTTCCACCCATCCCACCAGCGACGCAAGCCGGCCGGCGCCCGGTCGGAGCCTTTGGGCCACTCCGAGATCAGCATATAGGCGATCACCGTCCATAGGATCCAATGCATATGCGGCTGCAAAATCGCCCGCACAGCGGGGAACAACGTAGAGGCGACCGGAGTCAGCAAAGCCAGGACTGCGATCCCTCCCAGTCCACCAATACCGGTCAGCACCGTGGCTTCGTACCCCCGCTTTTGCAGCAGGTATTTCTGTCCCGGCAGGACGACGAAGACCGTCGAATCATCCGGTGCAGAAAGGAAAATGCTGGGGATGGTGTTCAACATCGCATAGCCGGTGATCAATCCCAGGAAGAACATCGCCAGATGCATTGGGGGAAGTAGTTCCCCCCAGGTCGCCGTCGCCAGGATGATGAATCCGGCCACGTTGTAAATGTGCAACGCCGGTACCAACGCCAATACAGACGTTACGACCGTCCCTAACATGGCGAACAAGAGGGCCGTTCCCATTTCTCCGTACCCCAACATCTCACTCCTATTCTCCGCTTAATACGATCACGTCGTTCGGCAGTGTGGGGGTCAACTCCAGGTTGTTCCTGTAAACACTGACAGTGCCTATCACGCGCACCCGACTGCCGGGTGTGCCCAACGCGGTGTTCGCCGCGATGCGGTCCAACACGGTGCGCCAGAGGAAAACGACGATCTCGCCCGTTTCATCTTTCACGAACACTTTCACCGACCGGGAGTGGCTTTCGACCCGTACCACCTCCCCTTCGATCATCACCCGCTGGTCGGCGTCGGCCCCACTGAGGGTGCCGATCTGGCGAGCCGTAGCCCAGGCGGCGGCCCCTTCGAGGGCCTTCACGTCCCCTCCGAAGTCCGGCTCGATTTGCAGCCGGCCCTCGTATTCACTGACCTCGCCGGTGGCCCGCACCCGTGCGCCGATGTTGATCTCGACGGCATCCCAACAATCGTCGTAGACGGGATGCCACATCAGGAGCACGATCTGGCCGCTGCCATCGTCGAGCGTGAACGTGAAACCACTCGAAAACCCGGCTGCCTTGACGACGACACCTTCCACCGTCACTTCCTGGCCGATGTGCGCCGTGCCGATCTCTCCAATGGGGGTCACTACCACGACGGGGGTGGGCGTGGAGATCGGTAGTGGTGTAGCGGACGGCGTAGGTGTAGGGGGTTCCGTGGCCGTTGCGGTGGGCCGAGGCGTATCGGTCGGCATAGGAGTGTTAGTCGGCGCGGTCGTGGCCGTCGGCGAAGGGGGCGATGTAGGCGTTTCCGTCGCTGCTGTCGTCGCCGCCGTTGTCGGGGCCGGGACAGTGATACCCTCCGGCGTTGCCGGGCCGGGAGCGCCTCCGCACCCGTTCATAGTGGCCGCCAGCAGTGCGAGTAGCACGGCAATCGCCATACTACGTGAATGTGATCTCTGTTGCATTTTTACCTACTCAGGCTACTTCTGTTAGCGACTGAAATCGCCTCTGAAGGGCTGGCAGCCAAGTGTCCACCTGCGTGGGCACGCCTGTCCACGCAGGTGGACAGCCAGCTTTAGCTCCTCAGGCGCGGTTTCAACCGCTGGCCTGAGGAGTAACAAATTCAGATGATTTCTGTGTGAGGGAGAGATACCCGCCGCACCCCTGACAACCAGGAACGGATTTACACGTTGCTGTATTACGGCCCTACGGCTTTGATTCTGGCAAAACGTATGGGAGTAGTTCGTTGAGCATCGCCTCTTTCGGGCGGTAGCCGACGATGCGCTTTACTTCTTGCCCCTGGTTGAACAGGA
>CAZXVB010000321.1:0-3849 GCA_964643875.1 uncultured Anaerolineales bacterium
GCGGTTGCGAGATAGTGTGCTCATTCTGACCGGGTGCGTATTGATGGCCCTGGCAGTGGACATTTTCCTTGACCCAAACGATGTAGTTCCGGGGGGATTCACCGCCCTATCTATGTTCGCCAACCGGCTATGGGGATGGCCGGTCGGTGTGACGCTGCTAGCATTGAACGTCCCCTTTGTGTTGTGGGGTATGCGGGTATTGGGGGCCGAATTCGGCCCCAAGACTATCGTGACGGCTGTGTTGAGTAGCCTGGCCATCGATTTGTTGCACCCCTATGTGCCGACGGTTCAGAACGAGCCGCTGTTGTACACGCTATACGGCGGCCTGCTTTATGGACTGGGACAGGGACTCGTATTTCAGGCCAACGCGACCTCTGGGGGGACCGAGATCCCTGCCCGTCTATTGCAACATGCCTTTGGAGTTCGTATGTCCACCGCCCTGCTGGCGATGGATATAATCATTTTGGGAGTCTCAGCGCTTTTCTTTGGGCTGGCCCCGGCGCTGTATGCTTTGATCGCGGCCTGGGTAATGGCCCGGACGGTGAACGTCATCGAGACCGGTCTCAACGCCAGCCTGTCTGTACTGATCGTCACGGGGCAGCCAGAGCCGATCCGAACGGCGATTCTGGAGCACCTGGATCGAGGTGTGACCTTGCTAACTGGCGAAGGAGGATATACCGGCTCCACCCGTGTGGTCATTTTCACTGTGATCAACCGCCGACAGGTGGGAAAGTTGCGTAAAATCGTCAGTCAGTTGGACCCGCAGGCATTTATGGTTATCAACCCCAGCCACGAGGTATTGGGAGAGGGATTCAAGCCATTGCCTCGACCCCATTGAGAATTGAGATAAGATATGTGAATAGCGAAAGGGCGGATAGCGAAATGGTGAATAGCGAATCTACAAAATTGTCTACACCAAAACGGACATGGTCCCGCACATTGTTGTACAGTGCGGCCTCGGCCGGGTTAAACATTATGAGCATCACTGTTAGTACGTGGCTTCTGTATTTCTACGCCCCTCCTCCGGATTCCGGACGGGTGCAGTATATGCCGGCAGCGCTGGTGGGCCTGCTGTTGACCCTGGGCAGTTTCTGGGATGCCGCCATAGACCCCTTCATTGGACACTGGAGCGATACGCTTCGGTCCCGCTGGGGACGTCGCCGTCCATTCCTGATGTTTGCTACGCCGGTGGCCGTCGTGACACTGATATTGCTTTGGACACCCCCCGTTCAAGGAGTGGCCTCGCTCAACGCGATTTACTTCACCATCGTCACAGTGGCTTACTTCACCGCGTTCAGCCTGGTGGGCATCCCCTACGATAGCACCCTGCCAGAGATGGCCCCGGATACTCACGACCGAGTAGGTCTGAGCTATTGGAAGAATGTATTGGGGCTGATTGGTGTGTTGATCGGATCGCTGGTTGCGGCCCCGCTGTTCGAATCCCTCGGGCCAGTGATGATGGGAATCGTGGTGGGAGCCGTAGGACTGGTGACCATCTGGATGACCCTGTTCGGTCTCCGGGGAGTCGAGCGCCCCCTGGGAGAACCAATCGGTGTCTGGGAAGGACTGTGGAGTACGCTCCGTAATCAACAGTTCTTGGTCGTCTTCTTCTCCACCCTCTTCGTACACCTGGCGTACCAGATGCTCCTGGCCAATTTACCCTATTTCGTCACTCTGGTCATCGGCCAAAGTGAGGCTGATGTAGCCATCTTTCAAGGAGTGTTGATTTTGCTGATGGGGCTGACCGGCCCTCTGTGGACGCTAGCGAGCAAGCACTATTCCCAGCGCAGCTTGTTGAACGTTGCAATGGCCGGGATGATCGTCGCGGCGGTGGTGACGTTTGCCGTGGGCATGCTCTCGTCTTCCGCGCTCTTCCTCCAAGCAATGATCGGACTGATCCCCTTTGGGGTTATGTTGGGAGGGTACTTCATCATCATCTACGCGATGATGGGCAATGTGGTGGACTATGACGAGATGCTCACCGGACGGCGACGCGAGGCGATCTACTACGGCACGTTCAGCTTCGCCAATGGGCTGGGGATCTCTGTAGGTACGTTGATATTGCCCCTGTTACTGGAGTGGTTCGGTTACACCAAACAGAACCCCATGGGTGTGCGTGTCGCGTTCCTGGCGATGGCCGTTGCCGTTGGCATCGGGATAGCAATCTTCCGAGGGTATCGCCTGGGAGACACGCCCGAAGAGACCCGACGCAACCTGGAAATGCCAGAGGTGTAAGATGGCACATCCTATTCGGGCCGGAGTTGCCCGACAGATCATCTCTCCACCGCCGGGCATCTACCTGATCGGCTACGGAGATCGAACACAAGGCAACGTCGGCATTCACGACGACCTAACGGCCACCGCGCTGGTGTTGGACGATGGGCAAATGCGTCTGGCCCTGGTGGCTTGCGATCTGTTATGTATGAACGAGTTCATTGTAGACCGCATCCGTGCCGGGGTGGGATCAACGATTCAGCCGATCATCTGTTGCTCCCACACCCACTCTGGCCCCATCGTGTATGCTGACCGACGTTCCCCCCGGCGACGCCGGGCCTATGTCGCCACCCTGGTCGAGCGGATTATCCAGGCCATCCGCCAGGCAGAGGACAGCCTGACACCGGTTCAGTTGGCCTGGGGGCAGACCACCGCCGACATCGCCATCAATCGGCGCGAAATGCAGCCCGACGGCCAGGTCGTGATAGGACGTAATCCCCAGGGGCCGGTGGATCGCTCGTTGAACGTGGTGCGCCTCATGAGCGACGAGGGCGCTCCGCTCGCTATGTGGGTCAACTTCGCCTGTCACGGCACAGTGTTGGGGCCACAGAACCGGCACGTCTCCGCCGACTGGATCGGCGCGATGCGTGCCCGCGTGGAGGAAGCGACCGGCAGTCGGGTACTTTTCCTCCAGGGGGCAGCCGGCAACCTCAACCCCGATTTGCCCGCCGAGGATGGCGACCCGTGGCAGGCGGTCGAATCGTTGGGCAATCGCGTGGCCGAGCGCGTGATCGCACTCTGCACCGGCGATGACCTGACGCCGCTGGAAATGGAAAACCAAAAGCTGGAACTGATACGTCGGGAAGTGTGGCTACCATTGGAAGCGGAAGCGACTACGCCCCGCCCACCAAAGACTTATCGGCGGGTACTGCTGAATATGGCCGGGCTACCTCCCTTTCTCCCCTGGGTTGTGGATCCTTTGTTGAGCCGGAGATATCCCTGGCGTTCCCAGATCAAAGCGCACAGTAGCAGGTGGCACGTGCCATTGCGGATCAACGGGGTACGTTTGGGGGACCTGGGACTGGTCACCTTTGGAGCGGAGACACTGACCGAAATCGGTATGGAGATCAAAGCGGCTTCACCAACCAGATTTACCCTCTTCGCCAGTGTCAGCGACGGTTGCATCGGTTATCTCCCTACAGCAGAGGCCCATGCCCTGGGCGGGTATGAGGTGGACATAGCACCGTACTTCTATCGCTACCCGGGGCGATTGGATGCTCACTGCGCCCAGATCGCCATCGAATCGGCACTCCAGGCTATGCAGACGTTGTGATCCACTACCCGATTTAGAAGGGTCCTTGGCCCTGCCCCGCCACCTGACCGTCCACCATTCCAACAGAGGGAGTTGCCAGGTAGCCATCGTGGCGCTGTACAAGCAGGCACACTCCGATCTTGAGGTCACAGTTCGGCTACCAGCGCTTATGAAGGCGGGAGCAACTTTAGCGCCGCGGATGGGGAGAGGGATTAGTGCTTACCAATGCAGCGGGCCTCTAACCGCGCCACGCGCCTGGCAAGTCTAAAAAACAAAGCCCCGCCATGCCGTGTGCCGATGAGTTTTGAACCTGCTTTCGCAGG
>CAZXVB010000322.1:0-3838 GCA_964643875.1 uncultured Anaerolineales bacterium
GCAGAAACTGCGGCAAACGGGGCAGTTTACCGGGGATCAGGCGTCCTCATCCTGCAGGAGGCTCGTCCCCACCCCTCGAATCCGTGTAGAGCCCTGTCAAGTTGCCCGGCCTTGTGACGGAGGAACATAAACTTGCAGAAACGAGAGCGCCTCCGCCAACACTGCTTGGATAGAAAGAGGGTCAGTATCTATGTACAAATCGGCGTGCTCGCGGGCATGGGCCAACCTGCGGCCCTGTTCCTGCCACCAGGAAGGAGACACATCGTCCACGCCCGCCCACAGACGCCGCTGACGGGCGACTTTCCATGAGACATCGAGATAGATCAGGAAGTCGGGGCGGGTAATCCGCTGCCACATCGTTGGCACGTAGGAATGCTCCTGCACGACTTCGCGGGCGTTATACCCACAGGCCCGCAGCCCTTCTACCAGGCAAGACTTTCCCGACGCGCAAGGGCCAACGACGGCGATCAAGAGGAAATATGTACCCTCACCCACTTGTGTTTTCATCACCTGTTCTTCGAGACTACTCGCCGGAACCAACTTGCCAGGCGATTGGAACGCCGATGAGGCTCCTCACACGTCGCATCGGGAGCGGCGGGGTGCAAAGCATTCATCGCATGCAACCGAGCCAGCACATCCAACGAAGCGAAAACCACAATGTAGTCGCCGGGCCGCAAAACGATCTGCGGGGAGGGGTGCATATCAACCATTTGTGACGATCTATAGAGAATTACAGAGATATCCAGATCTCGCTCCAATCCCCCAACAGTGCGTCCCTCTAACTCGGACCCAGCCTGCACGGTCAGGTGAGCGACGTTCATCAGCATCTCGCCCACGTAGAACGAATGATCGATCTGGGCGCGGGTGGCAGCAGCCGCAAAAAGCGGGGCTGCTAATGCTGAAGTACTGAAGGCCGTATGAATTCCAAACCCACATCGTACCTTCTCCGCTAACTGAGGGTCGAACATCCGGAGCACCACTTTGATACCCGGATTCATTTCGCGGGCCTCCAGCGCGATGGCCAAATTGGTCAAATCATCCTCGGTACAAACGACAATCGCCGAAGCCTCTTGAACCCGCGCCTTCTCCAACATCTCCCGCTGGCGGGCATCCCCCAACAACACCGGTACATTCCACTGCTGGACTGTTTTCAAGAACGGGCTTTTCTCGTCCAGTTCGACCCCTATTACCTCCTCACCAAGGCGTAACAAGACATCCACCACGCGGTAGCCTACCCGCCCCAAACCACAGACAACGATATGGTCACGATACGTAGAAGCAATTGCCACCTGCCAGGCCTCCTTCCGCTCACGGCGATTGAACAAATTGATGCCAAACCGCAACACACCATCGGCCACAACGCCTAACCCGAGGGGCGGAACAACGAAGAACATAATTTGCAGGGCCGATTGCCGGGGGAACGGCAAAATGGTCTCGGCGAAAATGAGCATAAACGTCGCGTGGAGTGCCTCGGCCCACGTCAAACGCAAGCCGGTCTCCGGATATACGTAGAATTGATGTAATGCCAGGGTGCCTGTAGCCAACAGGAAAGCGAATCCCAGAAGGGAAAAGCGGAATTGTCGTACCAGCACCCACGTATCTCGCCATAATGCACGCCAATAGCGATCAAATCCGTATCGTTCCACAATCCCTCCATCGGTAGTCTGGGAACGCCGTCACCTCGCCCGCACGGCCAGGAATTCTCTCCACGCAGGTAGACCAGCTTTAGCTCCTCAGGCGCGGTTTCCACCGCTGGCTTGAGGAATTGAGGAGTAACGTGTAAAGATTCGGTACCTGCGGGAGGGTCAAAATGTCGGATAGTGTGTCAACGTCGTTCTTTTCGGATAAGCTCTAAAGCCTATCATCCTGTAAAATCAGTCGCCGGCGATAGTAACGGGCCGGCATCGAATTCAACCCCAATGCCTCCAGCACAGCCTCTGGTCGGGCCGTGGCCCCCGGTCGGGCCGCCAGCCGCATATCCAGCGCCTGCCATTCACCATCACTAGCTTCCTCCCCTACAACCAGTCGTTCGATCAGCGGACGCAGATCATAGGAACGCCCGCGTCGCTCTGCGGGCCATTCGGAAGCGGCCAACAGCCGCGCAACGGCCTGGAGCAATGTATGGGGCTGCATCATAGCGCTCGGCACCCACACGCGATACTCCGCCGAGATGACTTGAGGAGGCAAGGCTCCCGCATTGAGGGGAATAGGGAAGACCTCCTGGACGTACAGCCCTTCCGGCGACACGGGCGCTACCCGGGCCTTGAAATACGCCGGGGACACGGCCCCTGCCAGCCAGATGTCCATCAATTCCGCTTCTCCCACGTGCCCCAACGGCAAAGCAGCAGCCAACTGCATCCGAACGCGCGGGTTAAACCCTTGAGTGTACGCCACAGGCAGGCCGGCCCGGCGCAGAGTGCGCTCCCATACCCTCACCAGATCCAGATGAGAAATGTACTGCAACGGACCCGCCTTGGCAAACACAACTCGCAGGCGGCGTGTGTCTTCATCCATCGGTTATACTCTCCCAGTAGCAGTCAATATGTACACTCCTGGACTTTGGACAATCGGAGCTGCAGCTAACCCCATTCTCCCGCAGGCTTAATCAATACTGCTTACCCCCTAAAATGGAACAAATAGGGAATGATCGAGTAATTAGTCCAAAAGATAGGCACCAGATTCAGCATTAAATGCGGGATAAAGGTAAACACCATCTGTCGGGACTGCCTCCACACGAGGATGTGGAGAAAACCTGACAGGGACGTCAGAACAATAAAGAGGGTCCCCAAAAGCGTGCCGGCCTGGACGATGTGCAGGAATTGCACCCAAAAGCTGGTATGGATTAAACCAACAAAGGCCGAGAACAACAACAGGCCAATTATGCGGCAAGCGATATTGACTTTCCTTGGATACAGGTCCCAAGCTTCGAAAATATAAATCCAAAGGATTTGCTCGGTAGCCGCGTTAAGTGGCGCCCAAACCAGAGCGGTTAACAGCATACCAAGCGGCTGAATTGACGGATTAACTATTGGTGACAGCCGAGCACAAACCAAACAACCCAAGATAATGCCGATATTCAGGTAAAAGGCAAGCGGTGGCTTGGGAGGAAAGGGATTACGATAACCAATTGATCCGCGTCTCCACTTGACCAGCCCCCAAGCTACACCATAGTAGAGCAACATAGGCAAAAAGGCTCCAGTACGGCTATACAAGAAGCCGGCTACGAAGGGCAGAAATATGGCTGTCCCAGCAGCCAAAACGAGATCGAGTTTTGCGGGTTTCCAAGATTTGTACATACCACATCCTTCCTTTTCACTCACTACCCGACATATTGTTCGGTAACCCTCCCGCAGGTTCGAAATTACGTCAGTTGCACGTGTTGTATAGCCCCACATCACTGAACCTGCGGGAGGGTCAAAATGTCGGGTAGCGAGATTATTCAAAAACAAAGCACACAGCAAGCTAACTGCCAACATAGCCGAGGGCAATGCCCTCGGCTACACCGCGTTTCCATCCCGTCTACCGGGATTGTCGTTTTCCCCCCCTTCCATGCCCCCCGCAATGCGGGGGGGCATGGGGGGGCACCTCGTCTAGCGGGATTTCACTACCCGACATCTGAACGCAGATTCACCACAGATTGACGCTGATTTGACCGGGTTCGTGTCGCTTCGCGCCGAAAACCCAAGAAAAAAATCCGTGTTTTTCTGCGTTAATCTGCGTCCCATAAAAAGTGTGTCGGGTAATGAATACCGGGATTGTCGTTTTTCCACCAGAGACTATGTTCAGTAATTTTGCACTTTTTACAAAGCATCCGCCCCCCCTCAGTCCCCCCCGCTCG
>CAZXVB010000323.1:0-3835 GCA_964643875.1 uncultured Anaerolineales bacterium
GCAGGTTCGGGAGTGGGGGACGGCGTGGGCGGAGATGTCGGCGTGGCCGACGGCGTGGGAGTGGGCGTCGGTGTCGGTGTTGGTGTCGGTGTTGGGGTAGACGGTGGTGTGATTGTCAGCGTGATGACAGGAGTCGGCGTCGGTGTTGGTGTTGGTGTTGGTGCCAATGTCGGTGTCAATGTCAATGTCGGCGTCATTACCGGTGTCATAGTTGGCGCCAAGGTTGGTGTCGGCGTAGGCGGTTCCTCAGTCGCTGCCGTCGGCGTAGCCGATGGTGTAACCGGCGTTCCGCTCGGTTCCAGTGTGGGCGTAGGACTGGCAGAAGGAACAGGTGCAGGGGTGGGAAGCGTGGATGTAGGGGAAGGAACGGGAAGAAACAACCTTTGCCCCACCTGGATTTCGTAGGTGGTCATACAGTTGGCCAGACGGATATCGTCCATACTAACTCCAAATCGGAGGGATAGCCGAAACAAAGTATCCCCTGGCTGGACGACATACCAGGCGCTCCATCCCTCCGGCGGGCCGCAGAAATAGGGACGCGGCGTCGGACTGACGTACACCGTCGGAGGAAGGTAGAGACGCTGCCCAACGTAGAGCACAGTCGTCTCCAGGCAATTCGCCTCGATCAACGTCAACGGGTCTACCCTGACCCATACAGACAAGCGATATAAGGTGTCCCCCGGTCGGACGGTATAGAAAGTCCACCCCGGCGGAGCGGTACAGGCGGATAGAAGTGCCGAAGCCGGTGTCCACGTCACCATAGGGGAAATTGGCCGGGTGGGATGGAGCGTCTCACCGAAGCCTGGCGTCATTGTCGCCATCCCTGCCGGTGTCATAGTCGGGAGGAAAAAGGTAGGTGTCGGCCCCCAGGCAATGTCCTGGGTAGGAGCGGCCGGAGGCTCCCAGACCGTGACCTGACTGAGCACCAGGCTACCAAGCACCATTAACACACTCAGCGCGAAGATCAACAGCTCCCCGATCAACGACCATCCCCGCCCAGACTCTCCCGTATTGGCGGCAGCCTGTTCACTCACTCTTCTGAGCCTCCACCCGCTCCAGTGGGGAAAGGGGCAAGATGAACGTGAAGGTACTCCCGACCCCCATCTCACTTTCTACCCAGATACGCCCTCCCTGTGTCTCGACCAACGCCTTGGCAACGGAAAGATCTACGCCGGTGTCGCCCAAACCAGCAATCGGCGGATTGTCGGCCCGGTAGAAGCGATGGAAGACCCTCTGCTGATCCTCGGGAGGAATACCGCCTCCCGTATCCGTCACGGATACAAGCAAACAATCCGGGAGTTCTTCTCCCTCACCCTTTTCCAGACGAGCCTTGATATGCACCTCACTGCCGGCACGCGAACATTGACAGGCGTTGTATAACAGACGAGTGATGATCTGGTACAGGCTGTCACGGTCAATCTGAATGGTAGGAAGCTGATCCGACACATCAACTTTTATCCCCACTTCGCGCTCACGAAACTGGGGAGACAGGAATTGCACCGCCTCTTCGATCATCTGGGCCACATCAACCATCTTTGGCAAGAAGGTCATCTGGCCAACGTCGCTGTCTGCTACCTTTACGACATCATTCCAGAGTCTTTCCATCCGTTTAGCGTTGGCAGCGACCAGTTGGAGGAATTGACGCTGAGTTTCGCCAATAATACCCACCGATTCGTTCAACAACAAATCAGCATAATCGGTGATTGAAGTCATCGAGGAGCGAAGATCATGGAGCAATGAAAGGAGCACATCGTCTCGCAGGGTCTCCTCGGAATAGAGCATCACCGCGAGTGCCCCCGAATGACCTCCATCGTCCGGCAAACGGATCAACTCGGCCTGCATTGATTGGCCGTTTACCTGAACGGAGACCAAGGCAGTCCTCTCCTTGACGTCCGTGCCAGATAACTTCTCGACAGCCTGTTGCCATTCCGGCGTATCGAAAAGCTGGGAAAGTGGCGTTCCTATCAAACGAGAATACCCCTTTTCCAGCAGGAACCTGGCTCCCTGGCTGGCCAGAATGATGTTGCCCTGTCCATCGCTCATCAGGAAGCGGCTTGTGTCCCCCTGGGGAGTGGTAAAGCGTTCCCCGATGGAAGCTTCTTGCCGGGCGTGGGCCTGAGCCAATTGCTCCTCCAGATCGGCTTTCAGGCGCAACAACTTCTTGGTCCGCTCCCGCCATTTGTTCACCTCGGCCTGGAGAGTCGCCGGGCTAGCCGGGGCATTCATCCGGGCCAATGCTTGTTCCAATTGGCGTTGCAGTTCCTGCTGGGACCGGTGCAATTGCGCAGCACGATCCTTCCATTCGGCCACCTCGGCCTCCAGAGCCGCTTTGGCGGTGGATAGTTGTTGGATCTCTTCTTTCCATACAGCAGCGCTGTCCGCCCGTTCCTTTGCCTCCGTCTCCAGTTCGCGCAGGTGTAGACGGGTTGCCAACTCCTCGGCTCGCAGGCGCTGTTCCTGTAACTCCGTCTCCAACTGGGCAGCTCGCTTGGCCAGACGATGGACTTCCTCGGCTTGTTGCTGGATCTTCTGTTCCCATTCTGCTTGCGCCTGTTGATCGGCCTGTCGGCGGATAGCAACGGCCAATCGCTCTGCGACCACACCCCCCACTGTGCGCACGACCTGCTCGTCCTGAACGCTCCACTCCCTCCCACTGACCGGATTCCCCACCATCAAAAGGCCCATAAACCGATCACCATCCATCAACGGCTGAACTAGCAGCGGGCCAGGCGTGTCGAAACCCAGCTTCCGATACAGCGCCGCCACAGCCGGGTCGCGGAGAGGTGTCGCCGCCCGGCGCAAATCACCTGTCTGGATCGCGGTGGAGAGCGTCGGATAGCGAGAGGTCAACAGGAACAGCGGGGATTGAGACAAGATACTGCCGGTCTCCGGGTGCAAGGCCACAACCCGCAGACGCTTGTTTTCCATCCCCGAAACCGGCAGACAGATCGCTGCCATATCGGCGCCCACTGTCTGGGCAATGGACGGGCAAGACATCTCCAATGCGATCTCAATATCGTGTTCTCCATCCTCGATTCGCCGAAGGGCCTTCAACAGTCCCAGTATAGAGCGATCGGTACTCTGCGGAAAGCGAACGAGACCAGAGGGAGACAAAGATGGCAGGTAGGTCAACGCCCGTCGGTAGGCCAGGCTGGCCAACATCGGCAAGGCGATCAGGTTCGCCAGTCGGACGTATCCGGCAATGTGCATATCGGGTAATGGGTCGCTAACCTGGAGGATGTATCCACTCAACCAAACGCAGAACATCATCGCCGTCAAGACCCAGTCGTCGCCCCGCCAGAGCAGATTTCCGACAAAAGCCAGAAGTAGCACAGCGATGGAGGAAACCGTCCATACAGTGGCTTGCCAATACGCATTGTACGCGATGCCGGTCGCCTCTACGGCTGACCACAGAGAAGCAAAGGCCGCGTAGACGCCAGCCGAGATCAGCAGGATGACAGCCAGCACCGCTGCTCCCAGTGGGCGGCCCTCCAACACAGTCACGGCCATTCCAGCGGCCCACAACAGGGTCAGGAAATCCACCCACCGCTCCAGCGGGGGAAGTACAACGCCTGGCGAGAACCACCCAATTTTGATCAGCACAGCGACGACCAGCAGGGCGCCGCGCGTCACCGTCAGACCGACGGCGGTCCCCAATAGACGGCCGGCAGACGGGCCTTTCCGGTAGCGGATCCAATAGCTCAGAGCGATCCCCAGGATCATCTGCACGGTGAACAGCGTGAGAATGTTGTAGAGTAGATCCCCACCAGAGGTAGAAAGCAAAGTAATGAATTCTCTCAACCAAGTCATCAGGCCTGGCCCTTATTATCTACAA
>CAZXVB010000324.1:0-3797 GCA_964643875.1 uncultured Anaerolineales bacterium
TATGACGGTATTTCCGTACTCGTGGCGGTCAAATTGATGTTCCGCCGGGCATATTCAGCCATCAGATCGGCCCAGCAACCCGGTGTGCGGCCCACGAACTCTGGTGGACAGATGCCGGTGCGGTCGAACAGCCCCTTGATCACTTGGCGGGCCACGATGGTCGCTGTGTAGCCGGTTGTGCGGGCCATTGAATGAGTTTGGGTGGCAGCATCGTGGTGGTCCAACAAGTCATACGTGTAGCGCAGCAAACGCCCATCCTTTTCTCCCTCGATGATCACCCGCATGACGGTCAGATCCGGCTCGTGGGCCTCCAATTGCCATTGCCGGAACAGTAACTGAGCAGTCAGCGACACGGGGCGGACCGAAGCGCCGTCCACAACGACCGGATCGGCATCGAAAAACCCGCTTTCGCGGAAAATGCGCATCAGGTTGGCGTGACCAGGATAGCGGAGTGTTTTTTCCTTCATAAAGGGCGCGTCGAGGGTGCGAGCCAGTGTCCGCAGGCCGTCGGTGTTGAAGGCTTCCAATGTGCCAATGCCGGGTAAGTCCACCAATTCTACGTCGCTCAAGGCCGGACGGGTGACCTCCTGGCCGTATTCCACGTAGCGTGCTGGGCGGACGTAGATCTCTAATACGTCAACGGGTGAAAAGACGACCTGGTACTCATAAGGCCAGCGGCGGATCTGAGGCAGTCCCCCCACGTAACACACGTAGCGGACGACCCGGTCTAGTTGAGTTTCCATGTACCCGGCGATGATGTTACTCAAGCCCGGCGCTACACCGCAGTCTACCACGGCCGTCACACCCTGGGCCTGGGCCAGCTCGTCGAGCACAAATGGATCTTCCGGGAAAAAAGAGATGTCCACGACGGATTTGCCCGCCTCGATGACCTGCCGGAGGGTCTCGAATCCCATAAAGCCTGGAACCGCGCAGATCACCAGGTCGGCATTGGCTACAGCGCGGTGTACCTCCCGCTCTGCTTGTAGGTCTGCCTGCAACGTGTGCACCGGTGCTTGTTGCGCCAAACGACCCAGGGCATCGGGGTCTCGGTCCACGGCGGTGATCTCGAATCCTTCTTCCGATGCCAAATCCCGAACGATAGCGTTGCCAACCAGCCCAACCCCCAACACAGTGATGTGCATAGTGTACCTCCACCAAATGAGCGCCAGAAAGAGGAAAGACACTCCCTTTCTGGCGCAATTTGTTTTAACTTTCTGGCAAAAGGCCTAACGCTGGAAAAACTCAATGGCGATCTGCGCTACCTCCTCGCCCACTCGCGCTTTGGCTTCCACCGTCCCTGCGCCGATGTGGGGAGAGCCGATCACCTGCTCTAATTCCATCAGCCGTTTCCCGCGTTCTTCTTTCTCGTCTTCGTAAACGTCCAGCGCTGCGCCGGCCACTTTGCCGTTCTTGATCGCGTCGTAGAGGGCAGATTCATCCAGGGTGCCGCCGCGTCCACAGTTGATGATGTACACGCCATCCTTCATCTTTGCGATCTCATCTGCCCCGATGATGTAGTGAGTCTCCGGCGTGTGGGGGACGTGCAGCGAAATGAAATCGGCCTGCGCCAACAATTCATTCAGCGAGACCTGAGTGGCGAAATCCACCTCCGTGGGGGTGCGGCGATAGAAGAGTACCTTCATTCCCAGGGCATGCGCTTTCTGGCCAACCAGGCCACCGATTCGCCCCAGGCCAATCAGCCCTAATGTTTTACCGGCGATTTCACTCCCCTTGCTAAATGTTTTCTTTTCCCAACAGCCCTCTTTCATCGAGGCCGTGACCTGCGGGATCCGGCGAGCCAGCGCCAGAAGGTAGCCAATGGTCAGTTCTGCCACCGAGTTGGAGGATGCCGCTGGCGTGTTGCGCACCTCAATGCCTTTCGATTCGGCATAGGCCACGTCTATGTTGTCCAGTCCGACCCCTCCGCGGATGATCAACTTGAGGCGGGCTGCTTTGTCAATCAACGGGGCACGCACCTTGGTGCGACTGCGGACGACCATAGCGTCATACTCAGCAATGGCTGTCTCTAGCTCTTCGGCGGTGATGTCGTCGCGCACATCTACCTCGATCCCGGCTTGCTGCATAGCCTCGATGGCGTCAGGGGCCGTTGGGTCGCAAACGAGTAACTTCATCTTTTATCCTCCTACTTCAATCCCAGAATGTCCTCGATCTGGCCCAATAGCCAGCGGATGTCATCCATTTGCAAATCGCCCATATGAGCGATCCGGAAACATTTTTCCTTCAGGTTTCCATACCCGTTGGAGATCATTGCTCCTCGCTTTCCCAGTTCCTTGTTGAGGTCGGCAACGCTGATTCCTCGGGTGTTCTCGACGTTGGTCACCGTGGGCGAGAGATACCGTTCGTCGGAGTAAAGTTTGAAATACTGACGCGCCCAATCCTGAACGACCTTAGCCATATCCTTGTGGCGCTGCCAACGATTTTCTAACCCCTCGGCCAGGATGTCGTCCATCTGCTTGTTGAGCGCCTGGATCAAGCTGATGGCCGGGGTGGCCGGAGTCTGGTGCTTTTCGTACTTCTTGTCCATCTGCTCGTACGAGAAATAGTAGCCCCGATTGGGCACTTGCAGTGCCCGCTCCCGCGCTCGGTCGCTCACCGCGCAGACGGTCAGCCCCGGCGGGAGAGCAAAGCACTTTTGTACACCGGCCAGACACACGTCCAGCCCCCAGGCGTCGAACTCGATCTTGGCGCCGGCCATGCAACTGACTGCGTCCACCAGGATCAGCACGTCGGGATATTTCTCATGGACAAGCGCAGCGATCTCTTTGACCGGGTTCATCAGGCCGGTGGAGGTCTCGTTCATCACGATGGTGACGGCGTCGTAGTCTCCTTGGGAAAGGGCTTCGTCCACTAGTTCCGGGGTGATGGCCTGGCCCATCGGCACCTCTACCTTGTCGCAAGGGACGCCGTTGGCGGCGGTGATCTGGTGCCAGCGTTTGGAGAAGGCTCCGCAGACGGTGTTGAGTATCCGCTTAGTCGAGGCCTGGCGGACCGACCCTTCCATCACGCCAGTGGAGGAGCTGGCATAGAGGTAGACCCGTTGCTGGGTGTACAGCATTTGTTGGAGTTTGGGGGTCACCGCCGCTTGTAGATCGGCGTACTCTTTGGCCCGATGGCCAATCATCGGCGCTGTCTGAGCCTGGAGGACCTCCTCTCGTACATGGGTAGGTCCAGGAATGAAAAGTTTCTTGTACATATCAACCTCCTGATTTGAAGTGAAATTTGGATAAAAAAGGGACACACAAACACAGCGGCTGTGTGTCCTCTGTCTACAAACCTGAGAGATTCCTCCCCAACGACTAGCGGGTGTTGCCCCGTCGGTGCCTGAAGGACTTTCCAGAGGTACCAGTATGTGCGGTCCGGATACCTGAGAGTTTCGCTTTCCCTACCAGCCGGCCGGGATAGCTTGCCCCTTCGGTGCTCGCGTAATCACTCGAACGGGTTAGAGTGAGTGCTCCCTGTTCGACGTCGCGCTCTCTCCCTCACATACCTATGGCATAATGTTCAGTTGATTTCAAGGCGATACCGCCGAAATAGACGATGCGAAAATAGCAAACAGTCGTTGCTGGATTTTGTTACAAGATGCAAGATGATCCAGCTTTGACCTTGACTCAGGCTGGTGTGGCTTGGCCCGAGTAATTGCTCCTGCTGATGTATTCTACACTACGGTTTTTCAAATGTCAAATTCCCGTTTGCGGCGCGGTGGGCGCGCCTGTCCACGCAGGTGGACAGCTAGCTTTAGCTCCTCAGGCGCGGTTTCAACCGCTGGCCTGAGTAGT
>CAZXVB010000325.1:0-3796 GCA_964643875.1 uncultured Anaerolineales bacterium
GATGCGATGGGATCGGACCAGTACCCGGTGCCGGACATCGCCGGTGCGGTTATGGCGGCCCGTCAGTGGCCCGACGACGAGATCATCCTGGTAGGCCGCGAGGATATCATCCGCACAGAGCTTCAGAAACACGATACCCAGGGCCTGCAGCTAGAGATCGTCCCGGCGACCGAGGTGATTGAGATGGACGACCCCCCTGCCTGGGCAGCCAAGGAAAAGCGACGCTCCTCGATGCACGTTGGAATGGGTCTGGTGCACACAGGGGATGCCGATGCGTATGTCACGGCCGGGAACACCGGTGGCGTATTGGCCGTCGCTACCCTCTATACGTTGCGCCGCATCCCAGGAGTGAAACGTCCGGCTTTGGTCGCCATTCTTCCCCTGCCGGTCGGCAGGGTTGTCGCCCTCGATATTGGGGCCAACGCCGATTGTCGGCCAGAGTACCTGCGCCAGTTTGCACTGATGGGTAGCGTCTACGCCCAGGCTGTGTTGGGGTGTGACCAGCCTCGGGTGGCGCTCCTTTCCAATGGGGAAGAGCCCGGCAAGGGAAACACGTTGGTCAAGGAGGCGTATTCTCTGTTGTCCAAAGCCTCCCTCAATTTCATCGGTAATGTGGAACCCAAGGAAGTGCTGACCGGCAAAACGGACGTCGTGGTCAGCGATGGTTTCACCGGTAACGTGTTGATCAAGACATTGGAAGCAACCGCTAAAATGCTAACGACGTTGATCCGCCAGGAGATCACAGCCAATCCGATTACGGCCGTAGGCGGACTGTTGGCCAAGTCGGCTTTCAACCGCGTGGCGCAGCGAATAAATCCGTCGGAGGTTGGTGGCGGGCCGCTGTTGGGCGTCAATGGTATAGTCATCGTTGGCCATGGTCGGTCTGATGCCCTGGCGATCAAGAGCGCCATTGGACAGGCCCGTAAAGCCGTCCAAGGCAATGTCGTTGCTGCCATTCGAGATGGATTGGCACATAAGGGAAAGGCAAAGGAGAAATCGTGAGACAGAAAAGCAACCGCAGGCGAGTAGTCATCACCGGCATTGGGGCCATTACTCCTCTTGGATTGACCGTGCAAGAGACCTGGGATGGCCTGCTGGCGGGCAGGTCGGGGGTTCGTCGCATCACCCAGTTCGACGCTTCGGACCTGCCGGTACAGATCGCCGGAGAGATACCCAACTTCGACCCCCACCAATACATCCACTTCAAAGAGGCCCGGCGCATGTCACGATGTTCACAGGTTGCGGTGGCAGCGGCCCAGCAAGCTCTGTCGGACGCCGGGATTGATCTCCCTCTGCCAAACGAAGAGCGAACAGGGGTGTTGATTGGCAGCGGCGTCGGGGGATTCGACCGTGCACTGGAAGGTGTGGACACCTACCGGACTAAGGGGATCGGACGGGTAAACCCATTTGTGGTAACTTCGATGTTGATCAATATGCCATCGCACCACGTCAGCTATTGGTCAGGCGCCAAAGGTCCGATCAGCACCGTAGTCGCTGCTTGCGCCAGCGGCACCCAGGCGGTCGGAGAGGCATCCGAATTTGTCCGCCGGGGACAGGCGGATATGATGATCTGCGGCGGCGTGGATGCGTTGATCCACTTTGCTCCTATCGTCGGTTTTGTCGCTATGCGGGCACTTTCGACCCGCAACGATGAACCGGAGCGGGCCAGTCGCCCCTTCGACGCCAACCGGGACGGATTCGTCTACAGCGAAGGGTGCGCCATCCTGGTTCTGGAGGCGCTGGAACGCGCACGAGCCAGAGGCGCGCACATCTATGCCGAGGTGTTGGGCCATGCCTCCTCTTCCGATGCGTTCCACGTGGCCCAACCCGATCCAGAGGGAATGGGAGCCAGTCGGGCAATGGCATGGGCGCTAGCCGACGCTGGTGTTACTCCAGACGAGGTGGATTACATCAATGCCCACGGAAGCAGCACGCCGCTTAGCGATGCCATTGAGACCAAAGCGATCAAACGGACTTTTGGAGCGCACGCCCATCACCTGGCAGTCAACTCGACCAAGTCTATGATTGGACATACGATGGGTGGAGCCGGAGCCATCGAGGCCGCCGTGTGCGCATTGAGTATCGAACACGGTGCCATCCATCCCACCATCAACCTGGAGACACCCGACCCGGATTGCGATCTGGACTACGTGCCAGAGGGCACTCGTCGCACACCGGTGCGTGTGGCGCTCTCCAATTCCTTTGGGTTAGGGGGACAGAATGCCTGTCTGGTGCTAGGGCGTTTTGAAGGAAAATGACGACTTTCAAGATTCAGAAGTGGCCGGCACTGCAATGGAATAGTTCCACCACACCATAAGACAGGGGAAATCTATGCGCGTTCTCGACAATGAATCTCACATCCGTGTATCCCGTGCGATTGGACAATATGCCACGCCCATCGGATTGATCGCGTTGGCGGTCGGGCTATTCATCTCGTTCAGTCATCCCGACTGGCTGGTTCTGATGATGATCTGTCTGTTGGTTGGTTTTACCGCCTCAGTGGTTGGTGGGTTCTTCCTCGACCGATACGTTGGTCCCTTGGCCCACCACACCACCCTGGCGGCTGCCCTCAAAGGACTGACCAACCAGTATATTCTGCTTCAGTACCAAAAACTCCCGGCTTCTCACATCTTGTTGGAGCCGGGAGGCATAACGATTTTCGTGCTCAAAGCCCAGGGAGGAGAGATCTCTTATCAGGAGAATGGTCGTTGGAAGCACAGACAGCGCGGTAAGTTCTTCCGTCAATTTGCTGGGCAAGAGACTGTGGGGTCGCCCCACGCCGAAGCGGAATACCGGGTGAAGAAGATGCGACAGTGGCTCACCAAACAAGTGGGGGAAAACGACGAGCAAAGCATAATGGATGTGCCGGTGCGTGGCGTGATCGTTTTCACAAATCCCGACGTGATCCTGAACGCCGAGGGTGCACCGGTCCCCGCTTTGCCGGCGCGTAAGCTAAAGGCCTGGCTGCGCGGCCCTGGGAAGCTAAATCCACTGCCCAGGCCAGTGTACGAACGTCTGCTCCACTTGTTGGTGCCCGACGACAGTTATCCCTCGGAGTGACCATCGTCGGCAATGGCGAACGCTGGCGCTCTCCCGTAGGGCTGCCATTGTTGCTGTAAAATACTCAACTGGACCCTGGTAAATTTTAGCCAGGACGCAGATTAACACTGATTTTTGCAGATGAGCATTAAATATCTTAAGAAATCTGCGTGCGTAGCCTGCGTTAATCTGCGTCCTATATGAAAATTATCAAGCTTTTTGAAATTTGCCAGACTCCAGTACTCAATAAACCTCGTCAGAGTGCCTCTCCCAATAACATCCCGATCAATCCAAGCAACAGGCCCACATGCAAAAACAGGTCAGTACGCACCAACCAGGCGACGACCGGCCAATCGGGCAGGAATCGAAGGACAAAGTTAATGAGGATCAGTCCAATCGCCACGAGGATCGGGAGACCAGGCCAGCGAGCAATGAATTCACTGACATTCCGCAAGATTCGGAAGACCATATACACATTCCTTTCGACGATAAATACAAACCGCCGCACCGACAGGAAAAGCTTCTGCGTCTTCACTACCCGACATATTGATCGGTAACCCTCCTACGGATTTGAAAATCACGCCAATTGCAAGTGTATAACCCCGTGTAGGGGTACAAAGCGCCCCAAGACCGCATCCGAACCTGCGAGAGGGTTAAATGTTGGATAGTGAGTCCTGCGTCAACAGATCGGACCTACAACCGTATTATACCAGAACAGACAATCTTGTGGAAGACAATGCATAAACGGGCAGTAACC
>CAZXVB010000326.1:0-3787 GCA_964643875.1 uncultured Anaerolineales bacterium
ACCTGCGGGAGGCTCGTCCCTACCCCTCGAATCCGTGTAGAGCCAGTTTTCCCAAGTACCGATTGTCGGAATCTCCGGGTTGCGAGATCGCCGGCAGGTTCACCTGCCGACCATCTTCTAATTCCACCCGCCAGACCGGCACCCATGCGATTCCACAGAAATCCACGCGCACGTCGGTCCGCCGGGGCCGCACCCGAAATTCCTCAATCTCCTCTACGGTGTCGGCCCACCGATTTCTGATCTCGGCGGCTTGTTCTTCCCATTGGGTTTCTAGTTCCTCTAACTCTTGTTTGAAATCCTCGATGGCTTCCAGCGATTCTTCGACGTCGGCCTTGGCTTTGGTCGTCAGTGTGCGCTTGCGGCTGGCCCGGGAGACCATCGCCGATGAGCGCCGGCCGGTCAGCAGATTGAAGGCCGACTCCCCCAAGCTGAGCAGTTCTTCTCGTTTGCGGGCCTCCAGTTCTTCTTGATCGGCTGCCAGTTCCCGTTCCTCACGGCGCAACCGATCTTCGACGCGGGCGATCCGCCGTTCGATTTTGGCTTTTTCTTTCTTCAGTTCCTCGTCCCGCCGCCGACGGGCTTCGTCCTCGCAGCGGGTACGGAACTCGTGGCGGCTTTCTCCCACCTGGCCATACAGTTTTAGAGCTGGGTTCTGCCATATCACGGTGGAAATGTTGTGATACAGGTAATCGGCAAACTCCTTTCGCAGGCGCTTCAGATCGCGTGCCCGGCTCAGCAGGCCGGGAACGGGAGCATATCGCCCTTTTCCCGCCGGTTTGGGGGACAGTACGTCAGCGGGTAGGTCCACCTCTCCGGCGTCCCAATCTACCCCCAGGGCGTCTTCTTCCGGGATGAGCAACCGGCTCACCACTTCTTGGTGGTCTACTTTCCGAGTCTGGTTCACCACCCTTACCATCCCGCGAGCAAACAGGTGCGGCACGTAGACGATCTCCCGCTCTTTCGTCAAGATTGTACGCCCGGTCTCCTCCTCGTAGTTTCGCACAGCCCACTCGAAGGCCACTGTTGGAGACAAGAAGACTTGCGGGATGTCTGGTGGGAGGGCGGGTGGCGTCTGGCTAAAAGTGGCTGTGTCCCGATCGGCCGATTTCGGCGGAGGGGCTGGCTGTTCTTCCAGGGGGGACTGTACCTGGGATTGTGCAGCGACCGGCACAGTCGTTTCCTCCACGGGCGTTTGTTCTTTCGCCAACATCTGCACTTGTTTGCGTGTCAACGGTCCCGCCAGGTAGGACATTGCCCAACGGGTATGGAAGAAGACTGGCGGGCCGGCGTGGATGTCGTGGAACAAGAATACCCTGGATTTGAGGCTCCCCAACGCCTTCTCGACTGCCTGGCGATCCATATTGCTTCCCGCCTCTGCAATCGCCCCCTCCAGGCCTTCCAATACCCGTTGCTTATCCCGTTCTGCGCGCAACGCACCTATGGCCCACGTGCCGGCATTCGTCAGCCCTTTGTAGTCCAGGTCCGCCGGGTTTTGCGTGGAAAGGATCATTCCCAGTCCGGCCGCTCGGCCCTGCTTGATCAATGCCATCAACGGCGCTTTGGAGGGAGGGTTGGCAGGATAGGGTGGGAAGTAGCCGAAGACTTCGTCGAAGTAGACCAGGGCGCGCAGGTTGGTTGTGCCAGATTGACGTCGCAGCCAGTCCCGCGTCGCTTCCAGGAACAGGGTGACGAAGAACATCCGTTGAGCGTCGTTCAGGTGCGCTAGATAGAAGATGCTGGCGCGGGGACGACCATCATCGGCGAACAGTAAAGAGCTGACATCCAACGACGTGCCCTCCCGCCAGGTCTCGAACCCCGGTGCAGCGATCAGGTTGTTGAGAGAACGGGCCAGCGCGAAACGATCTTTTTCCGGGAAAAAGGTCTCCAGTTCAAACACTCCCACTTGTTGGAAGGGGGGCTTTTGCAACAAACGGATCAGCGTGGGCAGGTCGAGGGAATCGCCGACTCGCCAGACGTGTTCAATGATACGGGCCAGTAGAATGTGTTCTGGACTCTGCAGCGGATCGGCCTCGACCCCCACCAACCCCAGCAATGCCGAAACGATCCCCCCGATGCGCTCTCGCAGTGGTTCCTCGTGCTCCTCCCAGTCCACGTCGGGAGTATCGAAAAAATTGAGCACGTTCACCGGCTGCCCGGCCTGGGAGCCGGGAGTAAAGATGGTAAACTGGGCTGTCTGGCGAAGTTGTGCGATCCGATCCGGGGCAATGTCCCAGGATGCCAGGCCCTCTTGCCATTTGTGGGCCATCTCGGCGGCGTATTCTGCGACCTCCATCCCCTGTCGCCTGGCTCCCTCGACGTCTACCCAGGGAACGAAATCCTCTGGTTGTAGATCTGGGAATGTCAACAGTAGATTGACGATGTCCCCCTTAGGGTCGAGGATCAGTGCGGGGATGCCTTGCAACAAAGCTTCCTCCAACCAGATGATCCCCAATCCTGTCTTACCCGAGCCGGTCATGCCCAAAATGACGGCATGGGTAGTCAAATGACGGGCATCGTATTGAACTGGTTGGTTGGTCACTGTGCCTTTTTGTATGTCGTATTCGCGTCCAAGGTACAGTTTGCCGGCTTTGTTCGTCATCATTCATTGCCTCCTCTCGCTTATTCTATATGCCCCGTTCACGTGTTACTACCAGGGGATATTCAGTGCTTGGGAAAACTGGGTCAACGTGGATTCGTGGGGTAAGTCAGCCTCCCGCAGGTTCATACAGGCTTGGCCGATGCAGAAACTGCGGCAAACGGGGCAGTTTACCAGGGATCAGGCGTCCTCATCCTGCGGGAGGTTCGTCCCCACCCCTCGAATCCGTGTAGAGCCGAAAAACTGAGCCGTGGGACAGGCCGGAAAGTCTGCCAGTAGCCTGGGAGGACTGTCACACCGCCGAAATTCTCAAGTACTGGTATTGATTGTACACGTAGCAGCGAAAGTTGCAAGTGCCGGGTCGGGGTTTGACAGTGGATAGGGTTATGTTTATAATGACCAGAGGTCACATTTAGTTCTAAATTTGAGGGATAATGTGAAAAAGCAACCAAGCTCTCGCATGTGTTTTGTGTGTGGTCGTCAGAATCCGGTTGGTCTGAAACTCAATTTCTACGAGGATCACTCCACCGGGCAAGTACAGGCTGAGTTCACCGTCCCGGACGTTTACCAGGGCTACCCCGGTGTAGTCCACGGTGGAATCGTAGCCACCGTGTTGGACGAGATCTCTGGCCGAGCGGTGATGCTGAATGCTTCCAGCGAAGACGAGGAGTTTATGGCGACGCTGGAGTTACGTATCCGCTATCGCCGTCCTACGCCGACCGAGACCCCTCTGACGGCTGTGGGGTGGGTGGTGCGGCGTAGTGGGGTTGGAGCCAGGGTGGCCGGGGAAATCAGGCTCCCCGATGGCACGGTGACAGCGGAGTGCGAAGCGAAATTGGCACACGTTCCGGAGAAGTTCCACACGGATTGGGAATCGGAAAAGCAGTATTGGAAAGTGTATGACGATTGATATGCCGATGTGCGGCGCATCTTAACGATAGCGAGGATGCACCAGCCAGGCGGTCGAGACGACCGCCTTCCCAGGAACACCTCTACCTGCCGCCGGGTATTCTCCCACCGGCGAAACGGCCTTGCGCCCTCTGGTTAGGTGAGGTCTCCGACCGATGTCCCCGGCTGCGGTTAGAGACCTTGCTGAACCTCAGTTTCTTGCACTTTTTAGCCAGGTGATGTGTCCTGGCCTCCCGACACCATCAAGATAGGAGGCCAGGAGATGATTCGCATTCGCCTAAC
>CAZXVB010000327.1:0-3772 GCA_964643875.1 uncultured Anaerolineales bacterium
CCGGTTGGATACAGAACAGTTGCAACTTCAGCGCGACCAGGCCCAGGCCGCCTTGAACTCCGCCCAGGCCCACCTGGACCAATTGCGCAGCCCGGCCAGGGCCGAGGAGATCGCCTCAGCGGAAGCCAATCTGCGAGCGGCGGAAGCCCAGGTCAACGCAGCCGCCGCCGATCTGGCCCGCCTCACCTCCGGCGCGACAGATGCGCAGATCGCCGCAGCCGAGGCCGATTTCGCCTCAGCATGGGTCCAAAAGCAGGCCGCCGAAGAAGCACACGAGGCAACCATGAAATGTTTCACCGTCAAATTGCCCTACGGTCAGGGGGAAAAGAAAATCTGCCCAGCCCTGGGTGCACCGGAGGAGCAAGCCCGCTACAATCTCAATGCGGCCGAGAAGGCCCTGGCGGCTGCTCAGGCCCAGTTGGATGAGTTATTGGCCGGTGGGGATGCTGAATCCATCCAGGCGGCGCGGGCCAACCTGGCCGCCGCCCAGGCCCAGCGGGATGCTGCGCAGGCGCAGCTCGACCTGCTAAAGGCAGGCACAGCCCCAGAACAGATCACCGCCGCCGAGGCTCAGGTGGCTCAGGCGGAGGCCGGTCTGGAGGCCGTTGAGTTGACCCTGGAACAAGCCACCCTGCGAGCGCCCTTCGATGGCGTCGTGGCCGCCGTTCACATCACCCCTGGCGAGATGCCTCCTACCGGTCTGCCGGCCATCACACTGCTGGACGATTCCGCCTTCCGCCTGGTAGCACAGGCGGACGAGATGGACGTTGGTCAGTTGATTCCCGGTCAGTCGGCGCAAGTAACTGTGGAAGCGTTTCCCGACGTAACCATCCCCGGCACATTGCAACGGATCGCTCCGGCAGCGACGATGGAGGGTGGCGTCGTCTATTACGAACTCACGATCATGCTTGACCCTACCGATCTCCCCCTGCGGGCCGATATGACGGCCAACGCCACCATCCTGGTAGACGAACTGGAGGACGTATTGCTGCTCCCCACCTGGGTAGTGCGTGTAGACCGTAACACCGGCCAGACCTACGTCAATCAACGGGTAAATGGCCAGGTCGTGCGCACGGACATTACCGTAGGGGTGCGTCACGACGGCTTCGTTCAGATCCTCTCCGGTCTCTCCGAAGGGGAAGAAGTCATCTGGGTCAATGAATCTGGCTTCGGATTCGGCTTGTAGGCTGTGATGGCAATGAGTGAGATGATCGCGAGTGAAACAGGGGAAACCGACAGGGGAAACCGAATGACGACATCAATAATCGAACTGCAGGAGATCACCAAGGTTTATCGCATGGGGGAAATAAACGTCCATGCCCTGCGCGGGGTTTCTCTCCAGATCGCTAAAGGGGAGATGGTCGCCATTATGGGACCGTCCGGCTCCGGCAAGTCCACGCTGATGAACATCCTGGGGTGTCTCGACCAGCCCACGAATGGACGATACTCCCTGGATGGCAAGGACGTCAGTCACCTGACGGACGATCAGTTGGCCGAGGTGCGCAACCGGCAAATCGGCTTCGTGTTCCAAACTTTCAACTTGTTGGCACGCACATCGGCCCTGGAAAATGTGATGTTGCCGTTGGTCTATGCCGGTGTGGGTGGGGCGAAGCGGCGAGAATTAGCCCAAAAAGCATTGGAATCAGTGGGCCTGGCGCATCGGATTCACCACTCCCCGAACGAACTTTCGGGAGGACAACAGCAACGTGTGGCGATTGCTCGCGCTTTGGTCAACAATCCATCCATCATCCTGGCGGACGAGCCAACGGGGAACCTGGACAGCAAATCGGGCGTCGAAGTGATGGCCATCCTCCAGTGGCTGAACCGCTATCAAGGTATCACAGTGTTGCTGGTGACCCACGACCCAACCATTGCGCAACATGCCGGTCGCATCGTTCATCTTTACGACGGACGCATCACCCGTGAGGAAATCGTTCCCACGCCCCGGGTGGCCCGACCAGAGAACGGGAACGACGCCGACGCCGATCAGCCCTGGAACGAAATGGATGAGGGAGGACAGTAAAGTGAACATTGCGGAAAGTTTGCGGATCGCATTACGGGCATTAGCAGCCAATAAATTGCGTTCTGTTCTGACGATGTTGGGGATCATCATCGGCGTGGGGGCAGTGATCGCCCTGATGTCCGCCGGAGAAGGCGTCTCCGTCTACATTGCAGAGCGGTTTCAGGGGATCGGCTCCAACCTCCTGTTCGTGTTGCCTGGATCGGAGGAGGAAACGATGTCCGGCGGACCGGGTATGGTCACCGGCGGGGCCAGTTTGACGATGGGGGACGCGGAGGCCCTGCAAGACCCTGTGCGTGCCCCCGACGTGGCGGCCGTCTCTCCCCAACTCTTTCGCTCGACCATCGTGGCCACCGGTCAACGGGATACTATTCCCCAGGTGCTGGGCGTGACGCCGGAGTTTGCCGCTGTGCGCAACTGGTACCCCGAAGTGGGGGAGTTCATCACCCAGGAGCATATGAATGGCCGGGCGCGGGTGGCCTTATTGGGTAAGACGGTCGTCGAAGACCTCTTCCCAGATAATCCCTATCCTTTGGATCAGACTATTCGCATCAACAATGTTCCCTTTCGCGTCATCGGTGTATTAGAGGAGAAAGGCGGGTCCCAATTCAACGACGAGGACAACACCGTCTTGGTCCCTTTGACAACCGCCCAGACCCGACTCTTCTCTGCCCGCACGGCCTCCGGTGAGTATCGGGTGACGGCCATTATGGTGAAAGCTGTCAACGAGGATCGGATGGAGGCCGCCAGTGAGCAGATCGCCGCCATCCTACGGGAGCGTCATCGCATTGATTTCCAGGATGAAGACGATTTCTCCATCATCAGCCAAGCAGACATTCTGGATGTTTTCGACCAGATCACCGGCGTGTTGACGGTCTTTCTGGGGGCGATTGCCGGCATCAGCTTGCTGGTGGGGGGAATCGGCATCATGAACATCATGCTGGTTTCCGTCACCGAGCGCACGCGGGAGATCGGCTTGCGGAAAGCTGTGGGCGCCCGGCGGCGAGACATTATGTGGCAATTCCTGCTGGAGGCAATGACGCTTTCCCTGATCGGTGGGTTGGTTGGCATCGGACTGGGGATCGCTGGCGCGATGATTATCTCCTCACTGGTGGAGGATTTCCGGGCCGTGGTGACCATACAGGCAGTGGCCTTGGCCACAACTTTTTCGGCGGCAGTGGGGCTTTTCTTCGGTATCTATCCCGCCCGACGGGCGGCGCTCCTTAATCCAATTGACGCCCTGCGATACGAGTAACTCTGCTGCCGGCGCGGTCGCTGCGCCAGCGTCCTTACTAACGTCCTTTTGAGGTGCGACGCTTCTCAAATGCGTCGCACCTCACGCCATCATCCCGAAGGCACGGCAGGCGGATATCCCAGTTCTCCCCCCAAATTCCGTGGTGCAGTTGCATACTCCCACACTATCCGACATTTTAACCCTCCCGCAAGATAACTATGAACCTGCGGGAGGGTTATGTAGGGTAATGAAGCATACTTCCACAGTCCATGCCCCTGCCCCGGATTGTGGGCCACCGTGCACAAGGAGTCATCAATGGTCGCCACCGCGACCACCCGCGCAAATGAAAGCAAATGAAAGCCCAGGCCCCGCCATTTATGCGGGGCCGTCCGTCAGCGGCAACGGATAAATCACGTTGCCTGGGCCTTCCGGGCAAAACCTGCAGCTTTCATAGCAGAAAGAAAGGGATGGTTCATCATTGGTTGACACTTTGCGTTACGCACCGGATGCCGCCCGAT